>JAQXRI010000133.1 GCA_029218445.1 Prevotellaceae bacterium
AATCATCTCATAGTCGATGTCGAATGGAACCGATAGGATACCATCCTTGTAGTTCTCAGCCAAGAATTCATCGGTAACGGTCTTTGTCTTAGGAGTTGCGAACTGTGCGCCGCTTCTTACCTGGGCAGCATTGCCATAGAAGTCGAGTTTGTAGCCGTCAAGCTTGGCTGTTGTTGGGTTGATGTGGTACTCTGCCACGCCACCCTGCTCGATTGTGCAGAACTTTTCATCATCTGTTTCAAGTGCCCACTGTTCATCGATAGTGCCAAGTTTGGTATCATCAACAATATTCCAAGGAGCATAGTTGCGGAGAGCAGGAACCTCGATGCCCTCGATACCGCCATAGTAGAACTCTGGCTTGAGCACGATGCTTGTGAGCTTTCTGTTTACAAGATATGTAAGAACGTTCACCTGCTCAGAAAGTTTGCTTACCTCGCCGCTCAGTTCGTTCATCTTCTCGGCAATGGTCTTCTCGTCGGTCCAGTTGCCGATGGCATCTTCAGCGTCGTTGAGACGGTTGATGATGCTTGTGATTGACTCAGAACCTGCTGGGTAGAGCTGCTTCAGATATTCCAAAGCAGAAATCTGAGTTTTGATGTTGCCGATGGCCGCCTCGTTGGCAGTCACTTTGCCCTCGATGGTCAAGAGGCTTGTGTCGATGGAGGCAACCTTAGTTGCAAGTGCGTCGAGGTCGCTCTGGTCGGCCTTGCCGTTTACAACGGTTTCCATAAGAGCCTTGGCATCGTTAAGTGCGCTCTCAACGGCCTGAGCCTTGGCCATGGCGGCAGCGGCATCGGCAGCAGCGGTCTTAACAGCGTCAGAGTTGCCGTTGACTGTCTGTTTCAGAGTCTCAAGAGCGGCATTGGCTGCCGTCGCGTCACCCTGAGCCTTATCCAAGGCTGTCTTCAAGGTGTTCACCTGTTCCTGAAGGGCTGTTATTGACGACTTGTTCGCATTGATGTCGTCATCGTAGTCCTTACAAGAAACAAACATACTTGCTGAAGTCACCATAAGTACTCCAAGCAAGAGCATGCTAAAGATTTTTCTTTTCATACGATAAATATTAAATTAATTAAAAAATTTGTTCTTTTTTCGCTTTTTTCTTTCTCTCAAACACTATTGTATCTCTCGCGGGGAGATGCATTTTCGGTGCAAATATAGACATAAATCTCAAAACATGCAAATAAATCGAAAGATTTTTTCGGTTTTTATTGAAAAAATTATCCGACTCAGCCTGTGAAGGGCTATTCTGCTGCATTTTTTGCCTAATTTTGCCACTTTTTGGGACATTAGAACTCTGCGGTTTTTGGCGTTCTTGGGAACGGTATTACGTCGCGTATGTTCTGCATGCCTGTTACGAAGAGTATGAGTCGCTCAAAGCCGAGTCCGAAGCCTCCATGTGGGCATGTTCCGTACTTTCGTGTGTCGAGATACCACCACATGTCCTTCATTGGTATGTTGCGGCGGTTGATTTCGGCAATGAGTTTGTCGTAGCTTTCCTCGCGGACGGATCCTCCGATGATTTCACCTATCTGCGGGAAGAGGACGTCGGTGCCCTGTACGGTGCGGTCGTCGTCGTTGATCTTCATGTAGAAGGCCTTTATGTCCTTTGGATAGTCGGTCATGATGACCGGCTTCTTGAAGTGTTCTTCTACGAGAAAGCGCTCGTGTTCTGAGGCGAGGTCCATTCCCCATTGTACTGGGAACTCGAACTTGTGTCCGTTGACCACTGCCTGCTCGAGAATCTTGATGCCTTCGGTGTAAGGCAGTCTGACGAACTCTTCCGAGACGACGGAGTTGAGTCGTTGGAGAAGTGTCTTATCGACCATCTTGTTGAGGAATGCGAGGTCGTCGGCGCAGTTGTCGAGTGCCCAGCGCACACAATACTTAATAAAGTCCTCTTCGAGGTCCATGAGGTCGTTGAGGTCGATGAAAGCCACTTCGGGTTCAATCATCCAGAATTCAGCGAGGTGTCGAGGCGTATTGGAGTTTTCTGCACGGAATGTTGGTCCGAAAGTGTAGATGGCTCCGAGTGCCGTAGCACCGAGTTCGCCTTCGAGTTGTCCGCTGACGGTGAGGCTTGTCTGCTTTCCGAAGAAGTCGTCGTCGTAGATTATCTTTCCTTCCTCGTCTTTTTTGAGGTCGTAGAGATTCTTTGTGGTGACCTGGAACATTTGTCCAGCACCTTCACAGTCGGAAGCTGTGATGAGCGGAGTGTGGAAATAGTAGAATCCATGCTCGTGGAAGTAGCGATGTATTGCTATTGCCATGTTGTGCCTTATGCGCATGACACAACCGAATGTGTTTGTGCGGAGACGCATGTGAGCATGCTGCCTCATGTACTCGAACGACTGTCCCTTTTTCTGCATTGGGTAGTCGGAAGGGCATGGGCCGAAGAGTTGTAGCTCTTGGCACTGAAGCTCGACCGACTGTCCTGAGGCAGGGCTATCGACCAGCAAGCCTGTGGCTGAGATGCATGAACCTGTGGTGACCTGTCGAAGCAGGTCGGCGTCGATGGTTGCAGGGTCAACAACGACTTGTATGTTGTTGATGGTAGAACCATCGTTGAGGGCTATGAAGTCAACCGCCTTGCTTGAGCGGTGGGTGCGTACCCAACCGGCTACTGTTATGGTCTGCGATTCGCCTTTAAGTTTTAGGGCGTCTATGACTTTTGTTCTTTTCATCTTATATATACTTACATAATATTAAGACTTCCTTTTTGGGGGGCTCCTTTTTTGGGGGGACTCGAAGCTGACGCTTCGAGCACGGGGGCTTATTCGTAGGCTCCCATGCGGAGGCGGTCAACTTCTTCTTCGGTGAGGTAGCGCCAATCGCCGCGACGAAGGTTCTTTTTGGTGAGGCCGGCAAACTGAACGCGGTCGAGCTTTGTTACCTTATAGCCAAGCGACTCGAAGATGCGGCGTACGATGCGGTTCTTTCCGCTGTGAATCTCGATGCCCACCTGCTTTTTGTCAACAGGGTCGGCGTATTCGCAAGCGTCGGCCTTTATTTCGCCATCCTCAAGGGTTATGCCATCGCGTATGGACTGTATGTCGTGCGCTGTGACGTTCTTGTCGAGATATACGTGGTAAATCTTTTTCTTCAAGAACTTAGGATGGGTGAGCTTTGAAGCCATGTCGCCATCGTTTGTGAGGAGGAGCACACCTGTGGTGTTGCGGTCGAGGCGGCCTACAGGATAAATACGCTCTTTGCAGCAGTTCTTGACGAGATCCATGACGGTCTTACGCTGCTGTGGGTCGTCGGAAGTTGTCACGTAGTCTTTTGGCTTGTTGAGGAGAACGTAAACTTTCTTCTCAAGGCTAACCGGCTGGTCGTGGAACTTGACCTCGTCGGTGCGTAGCACCTTTGTTCCGAGTTCTGTAACTACTTCGCCATTAACGGTGATTACACCAGCCTGTATGTATTCGTCGGCCTCGCGTCGGCTGCATACTCCTGCGTTTGCGAGGTACTTATTAAGACGAATAGGCTCGTTTGGATCGTAGTTCTCCTCCTTATATTCTATGCGCTTCTTCAAGCTATATTTTGCATTTGGATCGTAGCCAGGGGTATGTTTGCGGAAGCCCTGCTGCGGACGACCGTAACCGCCCTGCTGTGGACGACCATAACCACCCTGCTGTGGACGACCGTAACCGCCCTGCTGCGGACGACCGTAACCGCCCTGCTGTGGGCGACCGTAACCGCCCTGCTGCGGGCGACCGTAACCGCCCTGCTGTGGGCGACCGTAACCGCCCTGTTGTGGGCGACCGTAACCGCCCTGTTGTGGGCGACCGTAACCACCCTGCTGTGGGCGACCATAACCGCCCTGCTGTGGGCGACCGTAACCACCCTGCTGTGGGCGACCGTAACCACCCTGCTGCTGTGCGTATTCGCCGTTAGCCTGCTGGCGTGGCTGATAGCCTCTTGACTGATAGCCTCCTTCTTGGTTGTTATAATTGGTACGAGGACGGAATGCGGGACGCTGTGGTGCAGAGCCTTGCAATGCTGCTCCGAATCCTTCTGGACGGAATCCGCCTTCTTCACTTTGTTGCGACTTGTACTGAGTACGCTCTGCGCCTGTGTTGGTGTAAGGGCGCGGCTGATGAATGCGAGGGCGTGGTGAACGTCCTGGCTGTGGGCGGAAATTAGGCTGATAACCGCCACGTGCTTCTTGTTCTTGTTCTTGTTTCTTTTCGTTTTCTTCCATGATTTTTGGATTTTTTGAGGCGTTGAAATGTTAACTATGCTTTCTTGTCGCCTCGGATTTTCATAATCTATTATTTATGGCCTCACGGCCTTAATGTCACGTGTTTTACTCACCTGTATAATTATGTGGAGTAATTGCCCGCAGTTCTTTCTTTACCGATTCAGGCACATTGAGTGTCTCGACAAATTCGTGGATGAGGTCTGCCGACATTGGCTTGTTTGTTCTCGTAAGTTGCTTGAGCGCCTCGTAGGGATGTGGGTAAGCTTCTCGGCGTAGTATCGTCTGTATGGCTTCAGCCACAACCGCCCATGTATTGTCGAGGTCGTCGTAGAGCTTCTGTTCGTTAAGTATGAGTTTGCCGAGTCCTTTCAGCGTGCTCTCGAAAGCGATGATGCTGTGTCCGACGGGAACTCCTACGTTGCGAAGTACTGTGGAGTCGGTGAGGTCGCGTTGCAAGCGGCTTACCGGCAGTTTAGCGGCGAGGAACTGCAATATGGCGTTGGCAATGCCGAGGTTGCCCTCGCTGTTTTCGTAGTCAATAGGGTTGACTTTATGCGGCATTGCGCTTGAACCAACTTCGCCCGCCTTGATGCGCTGCTTGAAATACTCCATTGAGATGTACATCCAGAAGTCACGGTCGAGATCGATGACGATGGTGTTGATACGACGCATGGCATCGAAGATGGCTCCGAGCCAATCGTAGTTGGAGATTTGCGTTGTGAACTGTTCCCTTTGAAGTCCGAGCTTTTCGGCAACGAACTTGTCGGCGAACAGGTGCCAGTTGTGCTGTGGGTAAGCGACATGGTGTGCATTGAAATTACCCGTGGCTCCACCGAACTTGGCCGTGAATGGCAGTGCTTTGAGCGAGGCGAGCTGCTGTTCGAGTCGATAAACGAACACCTGTACTTCCTTGCCGAGCCTTGTTGGCGAAGCAGGCTGTCCGTGCGTCTTGGCGAGCATTGGAATGTCGGCCCATTCTTCGGCTTTTGCCTTCAAGTCGTCGATAAGTCGTTCGAGAGTAGGGATATAGACCTGCTGAACCGCCTCTTTTAGCGACAATGGCACAGATGTGTTGTTGATATCTTGTGATGTGAGTCCAAAGTGAATGAACTCCTTATATTGTTCGAGATTGCCGATGGCATCAAACTGTTCTTTGATATAATACTCTACGGCTTTTACGTCGTGATTAGTTGTTTGTTCGATTGTCTTCACCCTTTGTGCGTCGTTTTCGGTGAAGTTGCGGTAGATGTCGCGCAGTGTTTCAAACTTTTCACGTGGGAAGCTTGCGAGCTGTGGTAGAGGCAGTTCGGCAAGAGTGATGAAATATTCTATTTCAACACGTATGCGGTATTTTATGAGGGCATACTCCGAAAAATAGTCTGCCAAAGGTTGTGTTTTGCTTCTGTATCTGCCGTCAATAGGCGAGATTGCTGTGAGTACATCTAATTCCATTCCTATATATATAATAAGGTGTGATTTCTATGCTTCTTTCTTTTTAGGTTGCAAAGGTACGTAGAAATTTTGTAACTACCAAAGAAAAAGGGGAAAAAATGGTTAAATATCGTGAGTTGGGTAAAAATCTCCTTTCCATTGAGGTGTGAGCAAAGAGGGAACTATGAGGATCGTGACTGAAATGGAAAGAGGCTTCCGTATTGGAAGCCTCTTGTTGGGTTGTGGGCGCTGAGGGATTCGAACCCCCGACCCTCTGCTTGTAAGGCAGATGCTCTAAACCAGCTGAGCTAAGCGCCCTTTTGTTGTTTGCGGGTGCAAAGGTACGTACTTTTTTTTGATTGACCAAATATTTTGGTGACTTTTTTGGTTTTTCTCTTGATATTTTTTTGTTTTTGAGTTGTTTTATATTGTTTTTGTGGTGATATTTTCATTAATGGTGTGGGCGAAAGACCCACACCATTAACATTATTATTTGATGATTTGAGCAAGAGATGAGGTATTGTCGCGGATTTCCTTGTCGGTGAGGGAATAGTTTTGCAGGTCGCCGTTGATGTATCTGTCGTAGGAAGCCATGTCTATAAGTCCATGTCCTGAGAGGTTGAAGAGAATGGTCTTTTGCTGTCCTGCTTCCTTGCATCGCTGCGCCTCGCGTATTGTAGCGGCAATGGCGTGGCAGCTTTCCGGTGCCGGTATGATGCCTTCGGTGCGTGCGAAAAGCATACCAGCCTGGAATGACTCGAGCTGAGGAATGTCAACGCCGTGCATCATCTTGTCTTTTATGAGCTGGCTGACGATGCTTCCTGCACCGTGGTAACGGAGGCCACCTGCATGGATATTGGCCGGCTTGAAATTATGGCCGAGAGTGAACATCGGTATGAGTGGCGTATATCCAGCCTCATCGCCAAAGTCGTACTGGAATACTCCACGAGTAAGTTTTGGACAAGAGTCAGGTTCTGCAGCGATGAATTCGGTGTTGCGTCCGTCGAGAATGTTGTGGCGCATGAATGGGAAGGCCAATCCTCCAAAGTTTGAACCACCTCCGAAACATGCTATTATGGTGTCGGGATATTCGCCAGCCATTTCCATCTGCTTTTCAGCCTCAAGGCCGATTACCGTCTGATGGAGAGTAACGTGGCTGAGCACTGATCCGAGGGTGTATTTGCAATGAGGAGTGGTGGTGGCGAGCTCGACAGCCTCAGATATGGCAGTGCCCAGCGACCCTGGATGAGTAGGATCGACAGTAAGGATATCTTTTCCTGCACGAGTGGACATGGACGGCGAACCGGTGACGGCAGCGCCGAAGGTGCGCATGATGGAGCTGCGGTAAGGCTTTTGCTCCATTGAAATCTTCACTTGATATACAGCGGCGTCAAGTCCGAATACCTTTGCAGCGTAAGAGAGTGCCGCTCCCCACTGTCCTGCACCCGTTTCGGTGGTGACATTGGTTGTGCCTTCCTGCTTGCAGTAGTAACACTGTGGCAAAGCGGAGTTGATTTTATGGCTTCCGAGCGGATTGACCGACTCGTTTTTGAAATAAATATGAGCCGGAGTGCCAAGTGCCTCTTCGAGAGCATAGGCACGCACGAGCGGAGTGGAACGGTAGTACTTGTATTTTTCCAAAACAGGTTCGGGGATGTCAATCCATTGGTTGGTGACGTCAAGCTCTTGGCGGGCGCACTCGGCGGCGAAGACGTGGCTGAGGTCGTCGGCAGTGAGCGGCTTGAGATTGGCGGGATTGAGTGGAGGCAGTGGTTTGTTGGGCATGTCGGCCTGAATGTTGTACCATTGTGTTGGGATTTGTTCCTCGGTGAGGATGAATTTCTTTTGTTTCATATTTTTTTACTGTTAATATTTTTTTTGGGGCTCGAAGCTGACGCTTCGAGCACGGGGGCTGGTTATACGATTATTTGTTGTATTGGGCGGCGATTTGGCAGATGTTGACAATGACCTTCATCGCCTTTTCCATCGACTGCACACTGACAAATTCGTAAGGGCCATGGAAGTTGACACCGCCGGCGAAAATGTTTGGGCAAGGCAGTCCACGGAAGCTGAGCTGCGCACCGTCGGTGCCTCCACGTATGGGCTGTACCTTCGGCTTGACGCCGCTGTCCTGCATAGCCTTGAGCACGATGTCGATGACGTGCATTTCGGGTTCAATCTTCTCCTTCATGTTGTAGTACTGGTCTTTGACTTCAGCCGAAACGGTGCCGATGCCGTATTTTTCGTTCATGGCCTCAACACATTCGACAATGCGTCGTTTGCGTGCCTCGAAATGTTGACGGTCGTGGTCGCGTATGATGTAAGACAGTGTGGCAGACTCGGTACATGTGTTCATTCCAACAAGATGGAAGAATCCTTCATAGCCTTCGGTAGCTTCAGGCGTTTCCTCCGCAGGGAACATTGCAGCAAACTCAACCGCAAGCCTGTTGGCATTGACCATTTTGCCCTTGGCATATCCCGGATGAACGCTGACGCCGCTGATGGTAACTTTAGCCGACGCGGCATTGAAGTTTTCATATTCGAGTTCACCAACATCGCCGCCGTCGATGGTGTAAGCCCATTGGCATCCGAAGCGTTCGACGTCGAAGTGGTGAGCGCCCATGCCGATTTCCTCGTCGGGATTGAAAGCTATTCGAATGTCGCCGTGAGGAATCTCCTTGTGGTCGCGCAGATAGCACATTGCCTGTACGATTTCAGCAATTCCCGCCTTGTCGTCGGCACCAAGAAGAGTGTGTCCATCGGTAACGATAAGGTCTTCTCCGACGTGATTCAGGAGTTCGGGGAACCGTTTAGGCGACGAAACGATACCTTCTGAAAGAAGAATGTCGCTGCCGTCGTAGTTCTTGACGATGTGGGCCTTTACGTTAGCTCCGCTACAGTCGGGGCTTGTGTCGTAGTGGCTTATGAAGCCAATTGTAGGAGCATCCGACTTCTTTACATTGGCTTTGAGAGTGGCGTAGAGATAGCCCTTTTCGTCGAGGTAAATGTCGTCGAGTCCTTCCCTCTGCAGTTCTTTTTTCAGGTATTCTGCAAAGACGAGTTGCTTACTTGTGCTCGGCACGGTATTGCAGTCTTCAGAAGACTGCGTGTCAAACTTTGTGTATTCGATAAATCGTTCAATAAGTTCCATAAAAATTGTATTGTTTGTATTTTGGGAACAAAGGTAGTGAATAAAACGGAAATATGCAAGAAAAAAGTGAAAAATAAAAAAGGCTTCCTTGTAGGAAGCCCGAGATAGGGATGGGTGGGATGTGTTACATGTCGTAATGTGGGCGCTGAGGGATTCGAACCCCCGACCCTCTGCTTGTAAGGCAGATGCTCTAAACCAGCTGAGCTAAGCGCCCTTTTGTTGTTTGCGGTTGCAAAGGTACGTACTTTTTTTTGATTGACCAAATATTTTTGGACTTTTTTTTCTTGAAACGGTAAATTTTATGCAAACTCCCGGTTTTTGTGGCTGCCGGGAGTCATTCCTTGAGCTGATTGCGCAGCGATTCGTTTTCGAGCTGTTCGTCGTGAAGCTGTGCATTCAGGGCATCGATTTCCATCTGATACATCTCATGTATCGACTCAAGGTCGGGCGATTTTTTCCATCCCGACTTTCCGATATTGTATGTGAGTGACAATTCGAGGCTATAGTTGGTGCGCGGTGAAAGATGGGACGAAAGCGATGAGGGCCTTGAGGCATGTGAGTAGTTCAAGTCGATGTTGAGAGAAACCCTATTGGACAATCGGAACGAGTTGAGCACACCAATGGAAAGGCCGAGGACATTGTCGTTGTAAGAAATGTTGCGGTTAAGGCCAAAGCCAATGTAGGGAATGAGATTGTAAAGGCGGTCGGGACTATAACCATAAAACATGTTACTGAAATTGAGCATAATCTGCTCATGTAGCGCAAGCCACTTGTACTTGTCAGAGCCTTGAGAAGTGTTTTCCTTGCCCCAAAAGCCGTTGACCTTAGTGCGTAGGCCAATGCCCGGCGTGAACCATTTGCCTAAAGAGAATGATATGCCAAGACTATTTCTGAAAGACTTGAATGGGCTTTTTGAAATGCCTTCAGGCTCATTGTCGCCATAAAAGGCGGAGCCGGACAATCCGGCAGAAACAAACCAATTGCTGAAGAAAGAGTTGGTGATGACGCTATGGCTGCGTGTAGAAGTGGTGTTCCATCCAGAGCGCGACTCAGCCTGTTCGTCATCGTCGATGGTGACGGCGGCTATGTCGATGTCGTCCTGTGAAAAGGCAGGCGCAGAAAAGGCTGCAAGCAATAAGGCAAGCAAAGAATGCTTGAAAAGGCAAGAAATGGAATTGTGCATGATTCTAAATGACATTAATTATTGTTATTAACCCATCAACTGTTCTATCTCACGTTGAGGAAGGATGCATAGTATAGCCTTGCCGTCGGGCGTATAGTTGACATTGGAGCAGGCAAAGAGGCCATTGACCAGGGCCTCCATCTCGTCGTTAGCCAACACCTGTCCTACAGGAATGGCCGCTGCACGAGCCATGGAAAGAGCGAGGGAGCGATGAATGGCATCGATGGATGCAGACGAAGCCTCGGCCGCTTCGCTGACCATTGAGGTGAGCAAAGCCTGATAGTCCAGTCCCTCAAGTCCTGCTGGGATGCCGTTGACGGAATAGCTGTTTTGTCCAAGATTGGTAAGTTCAAAGCCCATATTGGCCAATTCAGGCAAAATTTTCTCGAGTACGATGGCAGCAGAAGGAGGAAACTGTACGACTTCGGGGAAGAGAACCTGCTGAACATGAGCCGTCTGATTCTGCATTTGCTGCAGACAACGCTCATATCTGATGCGAATGTCGGCCCGTTGTTGGTCGATAATCATCAATCCAGACTTCACCGCCGTCATTATATAATGTCCCTTATACTGATAGTGTGCAGGCGAACGTTCAGAAATGTCGTGAGAAGGAATGATGTCGCCCGTGAAGCCGTCGTCAGCAGAAGAATCGGTGGACAAATCGTCATCGGCGAATAGCGAAGGCTGTTGAGGAACAGGTGGTATGTCGTCCAGTCCACTGTACAAGTCGTCCCAATTGTCAGGGACGGAAGCCCTTTTAGACATAGACGACTCGATGACGTTGGACTGGCGCGGCCCACTTCCCTCGGACGACTTGAAAGGATTATAAGAAGGATTGTATTGTGGTTCGGGAGGCGCCATCAGATTTTGCTCAGGGTCGAAAAGCGGAATATCGGGCTTGCCCTCGACATCAAAGTCAATGCTTGGAATATCGCAGAACTTTCCAATGGCATTATTTACGGCAGCGGTAAGAATCTGCCAAATGGACTGCTCGTTTTCAAACTTTATTTCCGTTTTGGTAGGATGAATGTTGACGTCGATGTCAGAAGGGTTTATGTCGAAATATATAAAATAAGGAACCTGCATGCCGACGGGCACGAGTCGTTCGAAAGCATTCATGACCGCCTTGTGGAAATATGGATGCTTCATGTATCGCCCATTGACGAAGAAATACTGGTGTGCCCCTTTTTTCTTAGCCGATTCAGGTTTTCCTACAAATCCTGAAATACGGCAGAAGGAAGTGTCAACCTCAACGGGCAGAAGGTCGTGGTTGATGCGTTTTCCGAAGACATCGATGATGCGCTGACGCAAATTTCCCGGACGAAGATTAACCATTTCGGTAGAATTGCTGTGCAGCGTGAATGCCACTGACGGATAAACGAGCACGATGCGTTCGAAAGCCGTAAGTATGTTGTTGAGTTCAGTGGCATTGGTCTTGAGGAACTTTCGTCTTGCCGGCACGTTGAAGAACAGGTTCTCCACGCTGAAATTACTGCCTACGGGACACGACACAGGCTGCTGTGAAATCACTTTAGAAGCCGAAATGTCGATCAACGTACCTATTTCGGAGTCAGCCATGCGCGTCTTCAACTTGACCTGTGCCACAGCAGCGATGGAAGCCAAGGCCTCTCCACGAAACCCCATGGTTGTAAGAGCAAAGAGGTCGTCGGCGCACTTGATTTTAGACGTTGCATGGCGTTCGAAGGCAAGACGCGCATCAGTTTCAGACATGCCCTTACCATCGTCGATGACCTGTATGGAAGTACGTCCTGCATCGACAACCACAACATTGATGCGCTTGGCTCCGGCATCAACGGCGTTTTCGACCAGCTCCTTAATGACAGAAGCCGGACGTTGTATTACCTCGCCAGCCGCAATTTGGTTGGCAACTGAATCGGGAAGAAGTTGAATAGTGTCGGACATGTTATTACTCTTGTTGTGAAGTTTCGGGGGTGGCTTGCTGTGGCTTGAGATGCTGTACAGGAGCCTCACGCCGTTTTTCAGGCTTTATTTCAGAGCCGCCCTTCTTTGGGCGCCAGTTGAAGATGTCGTCTTTATCCAAAGGGCGTATATAGTCAAACCACGCATAATTGGGCAAGAAATACTTGTCAGGCGGCACTTGTGACAGAGGATAAAGCGTACCCTCAGCCTTTGGCATCCATATTCTCTTCATCTTACGATTTTCGAGGAACATCCTCATGCGTGTCGTCTCGGTATAGTTGAGTCCGATGATGGTGCTGTCGCTGTCGTCGATGGGATAATAAATTATTTGCACATTGTCCTTCGACTCGGCCTCGTATATCTCACCTTTGTCGAAATAAGCGAACATCTCCTTTGACGTAATCTGATTGAAGTGGATGGAGTCAGGCATCTGTTCGACAGACAATGCCTGTCCGATGACGTGGGCGCGATGTATGGTTGAATCCTTCATGAACACTTGTATCTCCTCGCCAAGCAGCTGCTGATTGACATTCCAGACTATAGGGTCGCGGTACATGGTCATGCACGAATCCTTGGAGTTGTACACCAACGAGTCGCACACAGCCTGTACGTCAACGCGGTATGCCCTGACATGATTGTAGGCATGTATTTTTCGATAAACCGAATCAGTATTGATGTTGAATGTGAAAATCTTAAATGTGTCGGCGTGCATATAGAGCGAATCCTTCTGAGAAAAGTCGATGGCAACGGCCCTCTTGGTAGCCATGGCATATCCCGTTTTCTCGTCATACCAACAATAGTCGCCCGTCAGCTTGTTTTTGTTGACCGAATCCGTATATTCAACATTGCCAAAGGCTTCGGCCGTGCCAGCCTTGCTGTCATAGTAAACGCTGTCGCCCACAACCCTCTTGCCGTTGTCGTTCATGACAGAGCGTCCGTAAAGCTCCGAGTATTCCTTATTAGTATTATAATAAGCGTCTTCGGTATAGATATGGCTATTGCCAGAAGTGATGTTCGAGGGTCCTACGACATGAGCCGTAGATGTCCCCGTGTCATAATACAGCGTATCGGAGGTGAGATAGAACTTCTTGTTTCGCAGACGAACGTCATAGTTGAAAACGGCCATTCTTGTCTTAGTGTCATATTCTCCCCAGTCGGAAGTGAGCACGCTGCCGTTGTCAACCAGTTTGCCGCCCTCGAAGAAATATCCGATGTTATAAAGACGGTCGTAGTTGAGGCTGTCGGTGTAGAGCTTCGACTTGCGGTGGTTGAGCACAACATTCAGACGTGCCTGCGCCATCTGGTCGTTGCCGTCGTAGTAGGCATAGTCGGAAAAGAGCGAGAGGGTGTCACCCTGATACATCTTTACATTACCAAAGGCCTCGAAGGAGTTCGAGGCCTCATAAAAGTGTGCGCTGTCGCAAAACAGTTTTGCTCCATTATGCCGAAACTGTACGTTGCCGTTAAGAATCTGCGCGTCGGGATTCTTGAACTGGTCGTACGACAATACGTCGGCATGCACAAGATAGACCCTATTGTCATCGGTCTTTTGTACATGTCGAGTACGCTTTTTTTTCTGTGGCGGCGTCATAGCGAACGAAATGCCCACAATAAGAGCCACCGCCAAAAACAAAATCTTCCTCTTTCGCATGTTACATTACAGCGTTTAGCGTATCCAGCCGTCGTATTCAAACTTACAGTCGCGATAGCGAGGGTTGATGCGCACGTAGGTAGCCTTAATCTTGTCAACCACCCACTTGTGCAGTTTCTCGTCACGCCGCTTATCCTCAACAACAGCCTTCATGACCTGGAAATCTTCGGTTATTTTGGCCTTGTGTCCATCAACGCGGTTCTTTAGTTTCACGATGGCGCAAACCTGCTTTCCTCTATTGTTGATTAGTGTGAAAGGTGCCGAAATCTGTCCTATTTTCATTGTGTCAACAACAATGGCAATCTCTGACGGAAGGTCTTGCATGCGGAACTTTGACGTACGCGACATCTCGGTGGCATTTGACATGAGGCCTTTGTTGTTGCGTGTGTCCTTGTCGTCGGATATATACGACGCACCATCTTCGAACGTGAATTTTCCGCCGACAATGTCGTTGCGGATAGAGTCGAGGCGATGCATGCAATTGTCAACAGCCTCGTCAGACACCTGCGGTTTTAGCAATATGTGGCGTACTTTGATTTTGTCGCCTCGCTTGTCGATAAGCTGTATAATATGATAACCGAATTCAGACTCTACAATCTTCGACACCTTTTTTGGGTCGGTGAGGTTAAAGGCAACATTGGCAAAAGCAGGGTCGAGCATGCCACGGCCCGTGTAGTCGAGTTCGCCGCCCTGACGAGCAGTACCCGGGTCTTCAGAATATAGGCGTGCGAGAGTGGTGAATGACGATTCGCCCTTTGTGATGCGGTCGGTAAATTCACGCAGTGTTTCCTTTACACGGTTTATCTCCTCCTGTTCTATCTTAGGAGTCTGGGTGATAATCTGCACCTCTACCTCGGTGGGAACATACGGTATGCTATCGTCGGGCAGTCCGCTGAAATATCGACGTACTTCGGCCGGAGTGACCGAAATGTCTTCAACAAGCTGCTTCTGCATCTTTTGCGCCATGAGGCGGTCGTGTACTATGTCGTTCAGCTCACTTCGCATCTGGCTTACAGTCTGCTTTTTGTATTCCTCAAGCTTTTCCTTCGAGCCAATCATCTGAATCCAGCCATTAATCTGCTGGTCAACCATTTGCGTTATTTCCGACTGCTGAACTTCAATACTGTCGATGGCAGCCTGATGGAGGAACAGCTTTTGCACTGCTATCTGCTCAGGAATGATGCAGTCGGGGTCGCCGTTCCACTTTGTTCCGTCCTGTGCAGCCTGCAGACGCATTGCCTCGACATCGCTTTTCAGAATGGCTTCGTCGCCGACAATCCAAATGACCTCATCGACGATTGCCGTTTCGGGAACAGAATCGACGGTGTTGACGTCAGCAGAGTCAGATGCGGCCTCCTTCTCGTCGTTGGCGGCAATATGTCCTTTTGCCGTTGCCGTAAACGCCAGTATGATGAGCAAGGCTATAGGAGATAACAATTTTTTCATTTTTGTCTAAAGTCTTTTTATATGATTTTTCGCTATAACGATGTTTTGCTATTGCTGAGGTATCGTGCTTAGCACCTCTTTATATATTACCACTGGATAGCGTTTCCTCAAGTCGGCAATCCACTCTTTTTCAAGTTTTTCCTGATAGTCGGAAACCACGAGTCCGCGAACGTCGGTATAATGCTTTGGCGACTTAAGCTTTTTGCCATATACTGCAGCCTCAACAAATCCGTCGGGAATGGCGACAGTAGTGTCGCGTTTGAATACATATCGGTCAACAATTGCGTTGTCACCCTTACGGAAGATGCCTTTCTCAGCTTTTATGCGTTTTATTGAATCGGCATTAAACGTGGAGTGCAGTTTCTTGTTCCAATCGTCGAATGCAAGCTGCTTGAGGCATTTCTTTACAGCCTTGACGTCGTCTTTGTTCTTCACGAAGAAAGCTATGCCCTTAAACCTTGGCTCGTCCCAGGCATACTTCCTTTTGTTGGCCTTGAAGAAACTGTCGAGAGCCGCGTCGTCTTTTGCTGCCTTTTCCCATACCATTCTGTTGCTGATTTCGTAAAGAAGCAATCCGTCATGATATTCCTTGAACAGCCATTTCATGTCGGAATCTTGTGCCGCTATCGAATCGGCGTAACAGTCCATGGCAGCAGCTTTCGTCAGCTTGCCTTCCGACTTTTTTACCATGTCGTTCACCTTGTGCATAGCAATGGCTTCGCGCACGTTTCGTTTTTCAATATACCTCACTATGTCGTTACACAGCGAATCGAACGGCTCAAGTTGCTTTTTCCCTTTCATTAGAACAATGTGATAGCCGGCAGGCGAGATAAACGGTTGGCTCATCTGTCCCACTTGCAAGGCGAAGGCCTGGTCTTCAAACTCCTTAAGCGTCTGGTTGACTGCTATCCAAGGCAGCAGTCCTCCATTCTTTGCAGACCCCGGGTCTTGTGAATGCTTTCGTGCCATCTCGGCGAAATCGGCACCGTTGACCAAGGCCTTGTATATGGAGTCGATGCGGTTTTTGGCTATATCCTGCTCATTTTGAGTAGCCTTTTGAGACAGGCGCAGCAGGATGTGAGCGGGCTGAACGAGTCCCGAAGGTCCTATGGCTTTCTTTTGTGCGTCATACATCCTGCGTGCTTCTTCCAGCACGTCAGCGTCGGAAACCAATGCCGGCAACACCTGTTTGTCGCGATATTGTGCAAATTCCTTACGGAACGACGACAGAGTGTCAAGCCGCGCCTCGATGGCCGCCTCAACCTTTAGTCTGAAATTGGCGTATAGTTCGGCATACTCCTCAACCGTCTTTCGGTCGATTACTCCGTCGCCATTATTTTTATTATAAGAATAGACAAACTCCGAGCGCGTCACCGGCGACCCATTGACTGTCATTACCACAGGGTCGTTGACAGTTTGGGCAAGAGCCGTTGATGCGCTCAGGAGCAGTGTTATAAATACGATAAGCTTATTCATCAATCGTTAGGACGAGAATAGTTTGGAGCCTCGCTCGTAATTGAGATGTCATGAGGATGACTCTCGAGGACTCCTGCGTTTGTTATACGTGTAAACTTTGCATCGTGGAGGGCATTGATGTTGCCTGCTCCGCAATAGCCCATGCCCGAACGCAGTCCACCAACAAGTTGATAGATGACCTCCTGCACAGTGCCTTTGTAAGGAACTCGTCCGGCAATGCCTTCCGGTACAAGTTTCTTGACATCTTTCGTGTCGCTCTGGAAGTAGCGGTCTTTTGAGCCGTTCTTCTGTTCCATGGCCTCCAAGGAGCCCATGCCACGATAGCTCTTGAACTTGCGTCCGTTGAAGATGATGGTTTCGCCGGGGCTCTCTTCAGTACCGGCAACGAGCGAACCAATCATGACACAGCTGCCGCCAGCGGCCAAGGCCTTGACTATGTCGCCCGAGTAGCGGAGTCCGCCGTCGGCGATAAGTGGAACGCCGGTGCCCTTCAGTGCGCTGTAAACATCGTAAACGGCAGAGAGCTGTGGCACACCAACACCTGCAACGACACGTGTCGTACAGATAGAGCCCGGGCCAATGCCCACTTTCACGGCGTCGGCGCCATTATCGACAAGCATACGTGCCGCCTCGCCGGTTGCCACGTTGCCCACAACAATGTCAACATTGGGGAATGAGCGTTTGGCTTCAACAAGTTTTTCTATTACATATTTAGAATGGCCATGGGCAGTGTCGATGATGATGGCATCGGCACCTGCATCGACAAGCGCCTGCATACGGTCGAGGGTATCGACGGTGACGCCTACACCGGCTGCCACGCGAAGTCGTCCCTTGACGTCCTTGCAAGCCATTGGCTTGTCTTTTGCCTTTGTGATGTCTTTGTAGGTTATAAGGCCCACGAGATGGTTTTCTTTGTCAACGACAGGAAGTTTTTCAATCTTGTTTTCCTGAAGAATCTGTGCAGCGGCCGTAAGGTCGGTCTGCTGGTGTGTAGTGACGAGATTTTCCTTCGACATGATTTCATCGACCTTTTTGTCAAGGTGGCGCTCAAAGCGCAGGTCGCGGTTGGTAACAATGCCAACGAGATGGTTGTCGTCGTCAACGACAGGGATACCTCCGATATGATATTCTGCCATCATGTCGAGTGCATCCTTAACGGTAGAGCCGCGTCGAATGGTCACCGGGTCGTAAATCATACCATTTTCGGCACGCTTTACGATGGCCACCTGACGTGCCTGTTCTTCTATCGACATATTCTTGTGGATTACTCCAATGCCTCCTTCGCGTGCAATGGCAATGGCCATCTGCGACTCGGTCACAGTGTCCATGGCAGCAGTAACGAAAGGAACGTTCAGCTCGATGTTGCGAGAGAACCTTGTTTTCAACTCTACCAATTTGGGTAGTACTTCAGAGTAAGCCGGAATAAGCAGGACGTCGTCGAAAGTCAATCCGTCCATCACGATTTTATCTGCAATAAATGATGACATATTTATATACTTTATTTTTTATTGCGTGCAAATTTAGCACAAATTTCTCACATAAAAAGCGTTATTAAGCTTTTTAACTTAAATTAGCAGCCACTCCCCCCGACACATAACGATGAATGGTGCTACCGGGGGGAGTGGTTATAATATGTTTAGTTGGCCATTTCTGAGATGAACTTTATTCTCACAAGCCTTATTTCGTCTTCGGAATAGTCGTCGCCAAGTTCGTCGAGGGCGGCGTCCAAGTCGTCGGTGTCCGACTCGAGGAAATAGTCGTAAATGTCGTCGATGTGCTCTTCATCCATCACTTCGTCGAGGAAATAGTCGATGTTCAGTTTGGTGCCCGAATAGACTATAGCCTCTACTTCGTTGAGCATTTCGTCGAAGTCGATGCCTTTGGCGTTGGCTATGTCGTCGAGAGCTATTTGCCTGTCAATGCCTTGAATGATGCTAACCTTCAGCATAGACTTCTTGGCTACGGTGCGCACTCTCAGGTCGGCCTGGCGTACGATGTCGTTTTCCTCGCAATACTGCTTTATCAAGTTGATGAATTCTTTGGCATAAGGTTGCCTTACCTTGCCTTCACCCACACCCTGTATGCTCTTTAGCTCTTCGAGGGTCACAGGGTAATCGGTAGCCATTTGTTCGAGCGACACGTCCTGGAAGATGACGTAAGGAGGACGTTCCATCTGCTTCGACACTTTCTTGCGCAGGTCGCGCAACATGGAGTGCAGCATGGGGTCGAGGGCACTGGTGGCTTCGCCTCCTTCTTCCGAGTAATCGTCGTCAAACTCCTTGTCTTCAACGATTTCAAACGACTTTGGCTTCTTCAGGAACTTCTTGCCTTCGGCGGTAATCTTCAGCAGGCCGTAGTTTTCAACGTCTTTCTTCAGATAGCCTGCAATAAGAGCCTGGCGCAGCAACGGACTCCAAACCTTATCGTCGTCGTCCTCGCCTGAGCCGAACTCGTCAAGTTCCTGATGCTTATGGGCCAGTATCTCATTGGTTTCCTTTCCCGTGATGAAGTCGATGACGTAGTCAGAGCGGAAGTTCTCCTTAATGGCCATAATCGCCTTCAAGGCTGTGGTCATTTGGTTCATGGCTTCAATCTTCTTGCGTGGATGCAGACAGTTGTCGCAGTTTCCGCAATTTTCCTTATTGTATTGTTCGCCGAAATAGTGCAACAGCATCTTTCGTCGGCAAACAGACGTCTCGGCATACGCGGCAGTCTCCTGCAGCAGCTGACGTCCAATGTCCTGTTCCGCCACTGGCTTTCCCTCCATAAACTTGTCGAGCTTTTGAAGGTCCTTATAGCTGTAGAATGCCAGGCACATTCCTTCGCCGCCATCACGTCCGGCACGTCCAGTTTCCTGATAATATCCCTCAAGGCTCTTTGGAATGTCATAATGTATGACAAATCGTACGTCGGGCTTGTCAATGCCCATGCCAAACGCTATGGTGGCTACGATAACGTCGATGCGCTCCATGAGGAAGTCGTCTTGGGTTGCCGAACGGGTTGCCGAATCAAGTCCGGCATGATAAGCGGCAGCCTTTATCTCGTTGGCTTTGAGTACGGCGGCCAACTCCTCTACCTTTTTTCGCGACAAGCAGTATATTATGCCGCTTTTGCCTGAATGTTGGCGAATGAACTTTATTATGTCTTTGTCAACATCCTTCGTCTTAGCCCTTACCTCATAATATAGATTAGGACGATTGAAGGAACTCTTAAATTCTGTAGCGTCAAGAATGCCGAGGTTCTTCTTGATGTCGGTTCGCACCTTGTCGGTTGCCGTTGCAGTAAGAGCGATGACGGGCGCATTGCCTATCTCGTTGACGATAGGACGTATGCGGCGGTATTCCGGTCTGAAATCATGTCCCCATTCGGAGATGCAATGAGCCTCATCAACAGCATAAAATGAAATCTTAACCGATTTTAGGAACTCGACATTGTCCTCCTTCGTCAACGATTCGGGAGCCACGTATAGCAGCTTTGTCTTCCCACTGAGAATGTCTTTCTTGACACGGTCGATAGCCGCCTTGTTGAGCGACGAGTTGAGATAGTGGGCAACGCCCTCCTCTTCGCTTAGACCATTCATGAAATCGACCTGATTTTTCATCAGTGCTATTAGCGGAGAAATGACAATGGCTGTGCCGTCCATAAGCAGCGACGGCAACTGGTAGCAGAGCGATTTGCCGCCGCCAGTGGGCATAAGTACGAATGTGTCTTTTCCTTCAAGCACATTGCACACAATAGCTTCTTGGTCGCCTTTAAACTTGTCAAAGCCGAAATATTTCTTTAATTCTGCGGTTAGATTCATATTTTATGGTAATTATTGTTCTCTGTATCCACTATCCGGCCTTTTGCAAGTTAGCTCTTTCAAGCTGGCTCTTTGCATATTCGGCCGTTACTGTAAATTTCTTGACTCTTTTAGACGGAAGTTCAAACATTGCGTCGGTCATGATTGACTCAACTATCGAGCGGAGACCACGCGCGCCGAGCTTGTATTCTACAGCTTTGTCAACAATCAGTGCAAGAGCCTCGTCGGTAAAGTTAAGCTCTATGCCATCCATTTCCAACAGTTTCTTGTATTGCTTGACAATAGAATTCTTTGGCTCTGTCAGTATCTTTGCCAATGCCTCCTTGTTGAGAGGATTAAGGTATGTAAGCACGGGCATACGTCCTATAATCTCAGGAATGAGGCCAAAAGACTTCAAATCTTGTGGGACGACATATTTCATGATGTCGTTCTTGTCAATTTTCCTTACGTTCTGAACAGAGTTGTAGCCCACGGTGTGCGTGTTCATGCGTTGAGCTATCTTCACTTCAATTCCATCGAAGGCACCACCGCAAATGAACAGTATGTTGCGCGTGTCAACATGTATGTAATCCTGGTCGGGATGCTTTCTTCCGCCCTTTGGTGGCACATTGACCATAGTACCCTCAAGAAGTTTCAGCAATCCCTGCTGCACGCCTTCGCCGCTAACGTCGCGTGTGATGGATGGGTTGTCGCCCTTGCGTGCAATCTTGTCAATCTCGTCAATGAAGACGATGCCCCTTTCGGCCGCTTCTACATTGTAGTCGGCCACTTGAAGCAGTCGCGACAAAATGCTCTCGACGTCTTCGCCTACATATCCCGCCTCGGTGAACACCGTCGCATCGACTATAGTGAACGGCACGTCAAGCAGTTTGGCAATGGTACGAGCCAACAATGTCTTGCCCGTGCCGGTGCTTCCCACCATGATGATGTTGCTCTTCTCGATTTCCACGCCACTGTCGTCCTGGGGCTGTTGCAGACGTTTGTAATGGTTGTAAACAGCCACTGCCAAAAAGCGCTTGGCTTCGTCCTGGCCAATCACATATTGGTCAAGATATTCCTTAATCTTGACCGGTTTTGGTACGTTCTTGGTCTTGAATCCGCTTTTCTCGCTTTTTTCCTTATGGATATTGGCAGTCTGGAGTATGGTGTATGCCTGCATGATGCAAGTGTCGCATATGCAGCATTTGTCGCCCGTTACAAGCAGTTTGGTCTGACGTTCAGACCTGCCACAAAAACTACAACTCTTCATTATTCAATTCCTTCCTTTGCCGGTTTCTTTCTCAGCACCATGTCAATCATTCCATACTCTTTGGCCTCGTCGGCAGTCATCCAGTAGTTGCGGTCAGAGTCATTCCATACCTTGTCGTATGGAGTATGCGAGTGTTCAGAAATTATGGTGTAGAGTTCTTTCTTGAACTTCATTATCTCCTTGGCCTCAATCTCTATGTCGGAAGCCTGTCCTTGTACTCCTCCGAGAGGCTGATGAATCATCACACGGCTATGGGTAAGCGCCGACCTTTTCCCCTCGGTGCCCGCCACAAGAAGCACTGCAGCCATTGAGGCGGCCATGCCAGTGCAGATGGTAGCTACATCACTTGAAATAAACTGCATAGTGTCGTAGATGCCCAAGCCGGCTGTTACGCTTCCGCCCGGCGAGTTGATGTAAATGGAGATGTCCTTGCCGGAATCTACCGAGTCAAGATACAGCAGCTGCGCTTGCAGGGTATTGGCGGTATAGTCGTCAATCTGCGTTCCCAAGAATATGATGCGGTCCATCATCAGTCGTGAGAACACATCCATTTGAGTAACGTTCAGCTGACGCTCCTCAAGAATATATGGATTCAAGTACTGAGCCTGAGAGCTCATCACATCATCAAGCACCATTCCGTTGATGCCAAGATGCTTAGTTGCATATTTTCTAAAATCGTTCATATCTTGTTTTTTTATATAAAAATAGAGGTTATCGACCCTCTTATACTTGTTCGTGGAACAAAGTTAATAAAAAAAGTCGATAACCTCCATATATTAGAGGATTTTTTTCAAAAAAAACTTATTTTTCTTGCATCATCTTGTTAAAATCGTCCAAAGACACCGTTTTTTTGTTCAAATTAACAACATTCTTCAGCGATTCGGCCAGTTTGACGTCGATAGCACGCTCAACAAGATTGTCGATGTATTTCTTGTCCTTCAGCATGTCGTTTGCATACTTCTCGAGGTATTCCTCCGGAACATTCTGCATGCCATACTGGGCAAACTGAATGCGTGCAGCCTCCTTGGCAACCGACTTGAGGTCGGCATCCTCAATCTTGATGGCGGCAGCCTTTACCAGCTGATTCTTGATGAGGCTCCATTTCAGCTCTTTCACGCTTGCGTCGTAGTGCTCGTTGACGAAGTCCTCGCCCTTGTCCTTGTTGTTGGCAAGCATGAGGCGCTTCAGCAGTGCGTCGGGGAATGCCAATTCGCCAACCTTGTTTTCCATGTATGTACGGACGTCGAGCATGAACTTATAGTCCATGTCGCTCTTCAGCTGGTTCTTTATGCCCTCGGCAATTTTCTGTCGGAAGTCAGCTTCGTCCTTTACATTGCCCTCGCCATAAATCTGGTCGAACAGTTCCTGGTTGACCTCGGCCTTGGCATAACGCGAAATCTCGGTGATGAGGAAAGTGAAGTCTGAATCCAGCTCGGCGGCCTTAGCGTCGTCTATCTTCAGCAGCGACTTTATTTCGGCATTGCTTTCGGGATATGCCTTCTTCGGATTGAATGTAATTACACTGCCCAACTTTGCACCGTCAAAGAGCTTGCGTTGGTCGTCAACCTTTATGTATTCAGGCATCAAGACGGCAGCCTCTACGACTATGCCGTTTTCCTTTGCATTGCCGTCGGCGTCCAACTCGCGCAGGTCGCCCTTGAGCATGTCGTTCTGTGCGCCGTCATATTCCTCAACCTTGTCGTAGTGTCCGGCACGCGACTGGAACATCTCAACCTGCTGGCTCACCAGCTTGTCGTCAACGTCAATGTCATAGTAGTCGATGGTGTCGTCGCCATTCAGTTCAGCCTTGAACTCTGGAGCGACGGCGATGTCGAAAATGAAAGTGAACGGGCCGTCGGTTTCCAAGTCCTGTGGCTCCTGCTTCTCGTTTGGCAATGGCTCGCCAAGCATCTCGATATTGTTGTCTGTGATGTAGCCATTGATGTTCTTGCCCAATATCTTGTTGATGGCGTCGGCCTTGACTGAAGCACCAAACTGGCGTTTGATGAGGCCCATTGGAGCCTGGCCTACACGGAATCCTGGCACATTTGCCTTTTTGCGATAGTCTTTCAGGGCCTTGTCAACGTCACCCTGGTAGTCTTCCTTCTCGATAGTCAATGTCAATACGCCATTGACTTTGTCGGGGTTTTCGAATGAAATATTCATCTTGTCTTTTATCTGTTTGTTTTGTTTATAATCCAATTTTGGCGTGCAAAGTTACATATAAAAGGTGTAACCGCCAACCTTTTTTCGTTTTTTAACTATCTCGTTGGCTTCATTTTCCTTTTTCACTGCTCGTTTTTCATCTTCTGGAAGTCTTTCTTCCTCAAAACGAAACTATTGCTCAAATATTTCTCACGCACAATCTTGTTTTCAGCCAATTCTTCAGGACTGCCCTGGAAAAGTATTCTTCCTTCAAACAAAAGATAAGCGCGGTCGGTAATGCTGAGCGTTTCCTGAACGTTATGGTCAGTTATCAAGATGCCGATGTTGCGGTCCTTCAGTTTCCATACTATTTGTTGAATATCTTCTACCGCAATGGGGTCAACTCCGGCAAACGGCTCGTCGAGCATGATGAATTTCGGGTCGATGGCCAAACAACGGGCTATCTCGGTTCTGCGGCGCTCGCCTCCCGACAACTGGTCGCCTTTGTTTCTGCGAACTTTTTGTAAACGAAATTCGCTAATCAAGGTTTCAAGTTTGTCCTTCTGGGCTTCGCGCGACATTCCCGTCATCTCCAGCACCGACATGATATTGTCCTCCACACTCATCTTGCGGAACACGCTGGCTTCCTGCGCCAAATAGCCGATGCCGGCCTTTGCACGCTTATACACAGGATATTTCGTAATGTCAAGGTCGTCAAGGAAAATGTGTCCGGCATTGGGCACTATCAAGCCTGTAGTCATATAGAAAGATGTGGTCTTTCCGGCGCCATTGGGGCCAAGCAGCCCAACAATCTCGCCCTGCTTGACGTCTATCGACACGTCGTTTACTACGGTTCGTTTGCCATAGCGTTTTACAAGACCCTCGGTGCGAAGCACCATAATATGCTCCTTGCTAATGTTCTCGTTTATGTTCTCGTCCATGTTAAAACTCAATTTTGGCGCAAAGTTACTCTTTTTTTTTCATCCACAGCACCTTTCAAGCCTTTTTTCTATATTATTTTAATAATAAAGCTAAAAACTTTGTCGATATTGCCAGTTTCTCACATCTTTTGTATAATTTTGCAGTCGAAAAGAGAATATAGGCAAAAGAACAATATACTATGCTGATAGTAAAATGGCTTAATACACTTGGGCGATACCTCATATTAATGGGTCGCACCTTCCAGCGCCCTGAGCGCATGAGAATGTTCATGAAAGAGTATGTCAAGGAAATGGCACAGTTGGGTGTCAATTCCATTGGCATTGTACTTCTTATATCGTTTTTCATCGGTGCCGTAATATGCATACAGATGAAACTGAACATACAGAGTCCGTGGATGCCAAGATGGGTCACCGGCTACACCACACGAGAAATCATGCTTCTTGAGTTTTCGTCGTCAATAATGTGTTTGATTCTTGCCGGCAAGGTTGGTTCCAACATCGCGTCGGAGATAGGCACGATGCGCGTCACCCAACAGATTGACGCCCTTGACATCATGGGTGTCAATTCGGCCTGCTTCCTCATTCTTCCCAAAGTGCTCGGACTGATTACAATAATGCCATTCCTTGTCATATTCAGCTCAGCCACAGGCATTCTTGGAGCTTATGCCACAGCTTACATCGGCCATGTAATCTCGCCCGACGACCTTACGGCAGGTCTTCAACATTCGTTCAACTCGTGGTTCGTATGGATGAGCATTATAAAGAGCCTCTTCTTTGCGTTTATCATTTCGAGCGTTCCGTCATATTTCGGATATACGGTTGAGGGAGGCTCCGTAAATGTGGGCAAGGCAAGTACCGATGCCGTTGTATGTTCGTCGGTACTTATTCTATGCAGCGACGTATTTCTTACCCAACTTCTTAGCGCATGACAAGTTATGATAGAAATTAAGAACTTATGTAAATCGTTCGACGGCAAAGAGGTGCTGAAAAACATCTCGGCCACTTTCGAGAATGGAAAGACCAACCTTATCATAGGACAAAGCGGTTCTGGAAAGACTGTGCTGATGAAAAATCTTGTTGGACTGCTCGACCCCACATCGGGCCAAGTGCTCTACGACGGACGTGATTTCGTATCCATGTCGAAACGCGAAAAGATAGAACTGCGCCGGGAAATGGGCATGATATTCCAGTCGGCGGCATTGTTTGACTCAATGACCGTGCTTGAAAACGTGATGTTCCCGCTCGACATGTTCTCGTCGATGAACTATCGTGAGCGTGTACGCCGTGCGCAATCTTGCCTCGACCGCGTCAACCTTGTTGATGCCGAAGCCAAGTTCCCGGGCGAAATATCAGGTGGAATGCAGAAGCGTGTGGCCATAGCAAGAGCCATAGCACTCAACCCCAAATATTTGTTCTGCGACGAGCCCAATTCGGGTCTGGACCCAAAGACGTCACTCGTAATCGACGAACTGCTTCACAGCATCACCCACGAATACAACATGACGACAATCATCAATACACACGACATGAACTCTGTCATGGGCATTGGTGAATCGATAATATTCATACATCAAGGCAACATGGAATGGAGAGGGGAAAGCAAAGACATCATGACATCAACCAACCAGCTGCTTACCGACTTTATCTTTGCCAGTGACTTGCTGAAGAAAATGAAAAGAAGCATGTCTTAATGTCATGCTTTACAAAATAAAAAAGGCCTACGGCATGGGCGGACTCGTGTGTCCGCCCCTATTCGGGGGCATGGGCGGCAGTACTATTTCATTAGCCACACCCCATTGCTTTCAATCATGGGGACTACAACCTCTTCGTTCACACTGTCGCCGAAACACAGCATCAAAAACACATTCGTCGTCTTGGTGAGCGAGTCAACCTTTGAGCCTACAATCCTAATGTCGTTTATGCCGTGATGGGCCTCCTTTGCCTCGTGGACATATTGTTTGGCGTTCACTATCAGCTGTTCCCTATATGCGGAAGGAATGCTGTCGGCCGTTAAAAAGCCGTCAACGTAATAAGCATACCCGCCCGACATCAAACTGTCGTAATAACTCTTGGCAGCCTCGGCGGCCAAATCCCTATTGTCATTATTAGAACAGCCCATGGCCATAAGGCCAAAGGCTGTCCCGATAAGTATCTTAGTCGTATTTCTTGCCATCTTGCTATGGTTCTGACATTTATTCAATGCTACGCGCAATGAATGTCAATCATTTATTTTTGTCTGACAAAAACATTAATCGGCGTACCGCTCAAATCCCAGTTTTCACGTATCTTGTTTTCAAGGAAACGCTTGTAAGGCTCCTTGACATATTGAGGGAGATTGGCATAGAACACAAACGAAGGTATCTGTGTGTTAGGCACTTGCGAACAGTACTTGATTTTAATGTACTTCCCCTTGATTGATGGAGGCGGATAAGCCTCAATCAGTGGCAGCATGGTTTCGTTAAGTTTCGTCGTGCCTATCTTTGCCTTGCGATGCAGGTAAACGTCCTTGGCGGTTTCCAACACCTTGAATATCCTCTGCTTTGTCAGGGCTGAGGCGAATATTATGGGGAAGTCGGTAAAGGGAGCCATGCGCTGACGGATGGCACTCACGAAAGTGTCAATCACCTTCTGGGTCTTGTCTTCCACAAGGTCCCACTTGTTTACGACAACCACCAAACTCTTGTTGTTCTTTTGTATCAGTTGGAAAATATTCATGTCCTGAGCCTCAATGCCGCGGGTAGCGTCCAACATAAGTATGCAGACGTCGCTATTCTCTATGGCACGTATCGAACGCATGACCGAATAGAATTCCAAGTCTTCCGTCACCTTGTTCTTGCGGCGTATTCCTGCCGTGTCAACCAAGTAGAAATCAAAGCCAAACTTGTCATATCTCGTGTAGATGCTGTCGCGCGTCGTACCGGCTATTTCCGTCACAATATTCCTGTCTTCGCCTATAAACGCGTTGATTATGCTGCTCTTGCCCGCATTAGGACGGCCAACGACAGCAAATCTTGGAATACCTTCTTCCAACGATTCTCCCGTGTCTTTCTTAAGGCGGCTGAGAACCTCGTCCAACAAATCGCCCGTACCACTACCCGTAGCAGCACTGATGCAGAATGGGTCGCCAAGGCCCAACTTGTAAAACTCAGCCGCATAATACTGCTGAGTGCCATTGTCGGTCTTGTTTGCCACAAGAATGACAGGAAGTTTAGAACGTCTCAATATCTGAGCAACATCCTCGTCCCAATCGGTCACACCGTTCATCACGTCAACGAGAAACAATACAAGATCCGCCTCTTCAGTTGCAATGATTACCTGTTTCCTAATCTCTTCTTCAAAAATGTCGTCAGAATTCACTACCCAACCTCCAGTGTCAACCACTGAAAACTCACGACCATTCCATTCGCATTTGCCATATTGGCGATCGCGGGTTGTTCCCGCTTCGTCGCTTACAATGGCCTGACGCGATTTGGTAAGTCTATTAAACAAAGTGGACTTTCCCACATTAGGGCGTCCAACAATAGCTACTAAATTTGCCAAATTACTTCTTCTTTTTTAAAATAACATTCCTACTCCGGATTATAGCCGAAGCTGTCCAACTCTTTCTTTGAGCTTCTCCAATCCTTATCTACCTTTACAAACACCTCTAAATACACCGACTTGCCAAAAAACTTCTCCAAAGACTTTCGGCTTTCCGTCGATACCTTCTTCAGTGCTATGCCTTGATGGCCTATTATGATGCCTTTCTGCGAATCGCGCTCCACATAAATAACCGCACTTATCCTTATCACCTTGGCATCCTCCTTGAAGCGCTCCACTCTGACCTCCACCGAATAAGGTATTTCCTTGTCGTAATACAACAAAATCTTTTCCCTTATTATCTCGCTTACAAAGAAACGAGCAGGCTTGTCGGTCAGCTGGTCCTTTTCAAAATAAGGCGGACACTCCGGCAACAATTCATATATTCGCTTCAACAGCAAATCGATGCCAAACTTGTTTTTAGCCGAAATGGGTAGAATTTCAGCCCTTGGCAACAGGCCATGCCATTTCTCGACAATGTCGCCAAGACGGCTTTGGTCACTCTCGTCAATCTTGTTGATCAACAACAATACAGGCACCGTCATACGGCCGACCTTCTCCAAGAAATCCAAATTCTTCTCCGGATTCTCTACGACATCAGTCACGTACAACAACACATCTGCATCTGTCAACGCCGACTCAGAAAAGGCCAGCATCGATTCCTGCAACTTATAGTTTGGTTTGAGAACCCCGGGAGTATCAGAGAATACTATTTGCATATCTTCCCTGTTCACGATACCCATTATCCTGTGACGTGTAGTCTGTGCCTTAAACGTAGCGATGCTTATTCGTTCGCCTACCAGTTGGTTCATCAGCGTTGACTTACCTACGTTGGGGTTGCCCACGATATTTACAAATCCCGCTTTATGCATACAAATTTATGTTTTGAGAGGTTGCAAATATACACATTATTATATAAATAGCCAAACATAATAGCATAAAACACCCGCTGTTTTAATTATAATTAACTAAAAGACCTGCAATCAGGTATCTGTCCAGCGATTTTTATACACGACACAGTCATTAAGGAACAAAGCCGTTTTTATCTTACGGAACAAACACATCAAATATACCGCACGCTTCGCAAACACCCTACACTCTACATCATTTTAGTTTAACACATTGTATTTCAATTAATTACAGAATGTAGGGTACCCTCTAACCCTACATTCACCCTACATTCACCCTGCATTGTTCGTTTTCTCTTGCGTCAAATGTTCATTGTTTTGATGCTTTTTTAGATGCAATACGTTGCCGTGGAGGCGTCTGCTTTATATGATGAATTGTGAATGGAGAATTAATGTAGAGTTAATGTAGGGTGAATGGAGGGTCAGAGGCAACCCTACATTCTGCAACAGTCTGTAATACAGCGAGAAACAACCAAAGGATGTAGAGTGTAGGGTTGTAGCGCATTCCATGTTCTACAGCACAAAAGAATAGGATGCATAAACGTGGAAAGCAATTACGCTGTTGCTGTCAGCTCTATGACAGAAGACTGTCATAGTTATGACAGGCGACTGTCATAACTTGACAGTCAACACAAGTTGTAGTTTAACGATTTAGGTTGACTACTTATCGTCTTATTCATAAAACAGGTTGCCAAGTGAAATTTATTATTTATAATCCTCGTTGACTCTACTTGTCATTGTTCACTCTGCAGGTTGACTATCCCAACATAATGAAACAAAGAGAGGGCAAGCCAATGTCCTAACCGCCGAGAGTAGGTGCGGACCCGTGTGTCCGCCCGCCGACGCAAAGGTCCGTCATAACATATAATTATTGCCCTTCCGTCGAATTGTTAAATATTCCTTACCAAACCAACGTATAAGGAGGCAAAATCTTCAAAAACAGCCCCCACCTAAAACAAACCTTTAAAATATCAACTCTAAAGCTAAACAATACTAATATGTCAGTATCTTTTACTTCTACCAAACGAAATAACTTTACAACGCCTGTTTCATTAACATTTATTATGCCACTCTAAGCCTCGATTCCCCAAAAATTGCCTCAACAAATCGATTGAAAACTGCATCAATTTTCCCATCTGTTAATTTCTCGTTAACAATTATCCATTTTACACTGCCATCATACTATCAACCCGCTGTAATACAATAAAATAAACACTTTAACTTTTGTTTAAAACCCATATAACAAAAGTTAAATCTGTATCTCCCCGCGAGAGATATAATAGTGTTTGAGAGAAAGTAAAAAGAGAGTAATTACAATCAATTTTAATTAATTTAATATTTATCGTATGAAAAGAAAACTTTTTAGTGCTATCTTGTTCGGAGCGCTTCTTACCGCTTCAACAAGTGGTTTGACATCTTGTAAGGACTACGATGACGACATCAGCAACCTGCAAGGTCAAATTGACAA
>JAQXRI010000134.1 GCA_029218445.1 Prevotellaceae bacterium
TGCCAACGCCATGAACAGGAACATTACGAGGAATCCTCCAAAATACATCGACATGCATACTATGGCACACACTGCAAACGCCACGCCTGCGGTGATGAACCATCCACCGATGACAGACAAGACACCCGTGACGCGGAACACAGCGCTCTCGCGGCTCCATGCGCGGTCGGCAAGCGACGAACCCATGGCCACCATGAAGGTAACGTAAGTGGTAGAAAGCGGCAGCTTGTAGGTGGTGCCAATGACGATGAGCACCGAGGCCAGCACAAGGTTGACGGCAGCACGCACCATGTCGAAGGCGGCTCCTTCTTCGAGTATCACGTCTTCTTTCTGGAATCGCGAGTCAATCCAAGTGAGCAGCGGCTGCGGCATATAGCGCTGAACAAATCCGCCCAAGTCCTGAGTTACACGGACGAGGCTTCGCGCAGCCCTCGATGAGCCGAACATCTCGTCGCCTTCGTCCTGACGCGCCAGGTCAACGCTGGTCTTCACCACGTTCTGAGCCTTCTTCGATGTTGTCATGGCGATAATCATGACGGCTCCGGCAAACATAAGATACATGATAGGAGTCTTGGCCGAAGTCATGAGCGAGGTCATCATGAAGGCATCGTCGTCGCCTGAGCCGTTGGCCACAAAGTCCTGGAACGAGTCGAGTCCTGCCATCGGCACACCAATGAAGTTGACAAGGTCGTTGCCTGCGAAAGCCATGGCCAATGCAAACGTTCCCATGAGGACTATGAACTTAAACACGCTGAACTTCAGCAGATGAAGTATCTGCATGAACACGGTGCCGCCCACGAAGATGGCCAGCATCAGCCAACTCGTGTTGGCTTCAATCCAAGCCTTGGTATCGGCAGGAATGAAAGGCGACTTCGACAGTCCTTTTATAAAAATAAAATAGGAAAGGATGGTGAAGGCGACGCCTCCAAACACGGCCACCGTGTAGCGCAGCTTCTTGGTGTAGTTGAACGTGAAAATGACGCGCGACAGCCACTGCACAAACACACCCGTAAAGAAGGCAATGGCCACACTGACGAAGATGGCAATGATTACGCTCAAGGCCTTGTCGCTGTTGAGAAGGTCCTCAAACTCAAGGCTTCCGTCGGCATTCATCTTTAAAAGAGCAATGATGAACGTACCGCCCAAAAGCTCAAACACCAGCGAGACAGTGGTGGAGGTGGGAAGGCCGAGCGTGTTGAACATGTCGAGCACGATAACGTCGGTAACCATGACGGCAAGGAAAATGGTCATTACCTCATGGAAGGAATAGTTGGCCGGATGCATGATGCCATGACGCGCCACGTCCATCATGCCCGCACTCATCACTGCTCCGATGACCACTCCGAGAGAAGCAATGAGCATAACGGTCTTGAACTTTGCCACCTTTGCACCAATGGCCGAATTGAGGAAGTTGACAGCATCGTTGCTGACTCCCACAAACAGGTCGAACACCGCCAGAACAAGCAGGAAGACCACAATTGACAGATAAATGAATTCCATATATTTCTACTTTTGTTTTCACGCTGCAAAAGTAGAAATACTATATTACAAGGAGTTTAAACAGATGTTACAATTGTGTTATTTTTAAAGGCAGCTCCACCCAAAACGTCGAGCCTTGGCCCAACTGCGACTCCAAACCCACGTTTCCGCCAAGGCTGAGGGCATAGCTGCGGCACACGGAAAGGCCAAGGCCCGCACCCTGCACAAACGAATCGACCTTGAAGAAGCGGTCGAAGATGCGCTTTTGGTCGGCTTGGGCTATTCCCTTGCCCGTATCGCTCACCCAAATGCGCAGCTGGCCGTCGATCATGAGGTTTACTCCGGCCGTAATGTTACCTTTAGTGGTAAACTTAAACGCATTCTCAAGCAAATGCTTTACTATGTATTCCAGTTTTGCCTTGTCGGTCTCAATGTCGAGCGCCGACTCCTGGCTTACGAAGTCGGCCGCTATGGGTCGGTTGGCATTGTCGGTCTTAAACTTGGCGAGCAGCACCTCCACCATCTCCACCACATTGAACTTGCTGACCACGAGGTTCGAGCGCTCGTTGTGGGCCTCAATCTTCGAAATGTTCATCATGTCTTCAAATATGCGCAGGAGCTTTGAGTTGTTCTCCTTTATTATGGCCACGAGGTTCTGACGCTCCTCGGTGTCGTCGATTGAAGGCAGTATGTCGGAGAAGCCTACGATGGCGTTCAGCGGAGTGCGCACTTCGTGGCTTATGTTGTTGATGAAAGCCGTCTTCAGCCTGTCGCTCTCCTCGGCCTGTATTCGTGCGTTAATGATGTCCTCCTCCATTTTCTTCTGCTCGTCGATGCAGGCCGTAGTTCCCACAAGCACCATTGGCCGTCCCCGTTCGTCGCGTTCGGCCACAGTGGCGTGGGCCTCGCTCCAGTATATTTCATTCTGGAGGTTCTTCATACGGTATTGTATGTGGAAGCTGTCGGTCTTGCCGTTTATAATGTCTTCAAAAGAGTTGAACACCTTTTTCACGTCTTCCTTCACCATGTCCTTGAATATGACGTTGAGGTCGCTTCCCGGCTGGCAGGTCATAAGTCCCGGACGTGTGCGGAAGTCGCTGTCGAAAGTAATGGTACGTGTCTTCAGGTCAACTCGCCAACTGGCAAGTTTCATAGCCTGGAGCACCATCTCGTATTCCACTCCCCTTCGTTTCATGGAATTGAGGTGTTCCAGTTCGGCCTCCATCTTTTTCTTTTCCTTATTAAGATACCAGGCCGAGAATATGAGATACGACAAAACGACTATTCCGACACCCAATACAATAAAATAGGTGTAGTTCTGCGTATCAAATACGTATAATAACAATAAGCCAAGTTTATCCATCAGGCTAAGATTTATCAATATAGTTTCTATTTCATTCCGCTACAAAATTACACAATATTTCCGAAACGGAACAAAAAATAAGTGGAAAAAATCATCTTCCATAGCATTTTATCTTCTTTTATGGCAAAAAAGTGAAGTTTTGCTGTTAAAAAACAGGCAATAGTTTTGCCGAATCGTTTTTTTGACGTATCTTTGTGCCAAAATTATTGTGACAACACGCAATGGTCAGTAACAACTTTACCCAGACATTGACGAAAGCCGTCGATCAACTGTCTGACCCTACGTCATTGAAAGGTCTCTTTCATCAGCATCAGGATGGCAATCCACTTCCTTCGGGCAAAGTGCTCGAAGAAATCATCGAATTGTCACGCTCCATCATCTTTCCCGGATATTTCGGCAAGTCGAAAATCAACAAGCACACCATCAGATACCACATTGGCATGGCGGTCGAACGCCTGTCGAAACTGCTTGAAGACCAGATTTTGGCCGGCTTGTGCTTTTCGTGCCCACACAGCGGAAAGGGCGAAAACACGCCCTGCAAGATGAAGGCAAGGGAAATGGCGTTCAAGATAATAGAGCAGCTGCCCGAAATGAGGCGCATACTGGCCACCGACGTGGAAGCGGCGTTCAACGGCGACCCCGCGGCCGAAAACATGGGCGAGATAATATCATGCTACCCCGTGATAAAGGCACTGACCAACTACCGCTTGGCCCATCAGATGCACGTAATAGGCGTGCCGCTGATACCACGAATAATAACCGAGATGGCCCACTCCGAAACGGGCATCGACATTCACCCCGCAGCCACCATAGGCCATCATTTCACCATCGACCACGGCACTGGCGTGGTAATAGGAGCCACGTGCATCATTGGCAACAACGTCAAGCTCTACCAAGGCGTGACGCTCGGAGCCAAGAGCTTCCCGCTCGACGAAAACGGCAACCCCATAAAGGGCATACCGCGCCACCCTATACTGGAAGACGACGTCATCGTATATTCCAACGCCACCATTCTCGGACGCATAACAATAGGACGAGGAAGCGTGATAGGAGCAAACATCTGGGTGACGGAAGATTTGGAGCCAAAGAGTAAAGTGTACAAGAAGAATTAAAAATTTAAGGATTGAAGGATTATTTGAAGTTAAAGAAGTTAAGGACAAATGCTCAAACCTCAATATCTTCCTTAGCCGAAGCTAAAAGACTTATGTCTTTAACTTCCTTAACTTTCTTAACTTCCCATAAGTAATAGAATAAATTAATATATAAATGGAACAAGAATTCGAAATGATTGCCAAGACATTCATGGGGCTTGAACCCGTATTGGCAAAAGAACTCACGCATTTGGGTGCTAACAACGTAGAGATAGGCCGACGCATGGTTTCGTTCACGGGAGACAAGCAACTACTCTACCGTGCCAACTTCCAACTGCATACAGCCATCCGCATACTAAAGCCTATAGCACGCTTCAAGGCCCTCACCCCCGACGAGGTGTATGAAGGAGTGAAGAAAATCGACTGGACAAAGTACCTTAACACCGAGAAGACCTTCGCCGTGGATTCGGTGGTCTTCTCCGAGGAATTCAGACACTCCAAGTTTGTGGCATACAAGGTGAAGGACGCCATAGTCGATCAGTTCAGGGAGAAACAGGGCAAGCGACCAAACATAAGCGTGGCCAACCCCGACCTCCGACTTAACATACACATTGCCGAAGACAAGTGTACGCTGTCGCTCGACTCAAGCGGCGAGAGCCTGCACCGACGCGGCTACCGACAGGAGAGCGTAGAGGCGCCGCTGAACGAAGTGCTGGCTGCAGGCATCATTCTCATGACGGGATGGAAAGGCGACACCGACTTCATCGACCCAATGTGCGGCTCGGGAACACTGGCCATCGAGGCGGCACTCATAGCACGCAACATGGCTCCCGGACTGTTCCGCAAGGAGTTTGCATTCGAGAAATGGGAGGACTTCGACAAAGACCTCTTTGACAACATATACAACGACGACTCGGAAGAACGTGAATACAACCACCACATTTACGCCTACGACATCGACATGAAGGCCGTCAACACCGCCGCACTGAACGTGAAGGCTGCCGGGCTGTCGAGCATCATCACTGTGGAACAGGCTGACTTCAAGGACTTCCAGCAGCCAAAGGAAAAGAGCATAATGGTGACCAATCCGCCCTACGGCGAGCGCATATCGACCCCCGACCTGCTTGGCACCTACAGGATGATAGGCGAAAGACTGAAGCACCAGTTCCTCGACAACGAGGCATGGGTGCTGAGCTATCGAGCCGAATGCTTCGACCAAATAGGCCTGAAGCCGTCAATAAAAATACCGCTCTACAACGGCTCGCTGGAATGCGAACTGCGCAAATACCAGATATTCGACGGCCGACTGAGAGACTTCCGTGGCGAAGGCGGCATAGTGAAGACCGAAGAGGAGAAGAAGCAGATGGGCGAAAAGCACCGCTTCAAGAAAAACCGCGAATTCAAGCAGCGACTCGATGAAACCGAAGAGAACGAAGAAGGCGACATCCGCACATTCAAGTTCCACCGCCACGACCTCGACCGATTTGACACCAAGCGCAAGCGCACCGACTCTGACAGACTTGAGGCAAAGCGTGACCGATTTGAAGGCAAACGAGACAGGTTTGAGGGAAAGCGCGACCGTTTTGACGGCAAACGCGACAAGTTTGACGGAAAGAAATTTGGAAAGACTGCACGTAAATTCAATAAATACAGCGACGATGAATAACCTTAAGACATTGGCAACGGCAATAGTTGCTACCATAAGCATGACGACAGCAGCACAGGAGTTGAAACAATTTACACTGGAAGACCTGAACTTCGGAGGCACCAACTACCGCAACATGGTGCCAAAGAACATGTATCTGACATGGTGGGGCGACAAGCTCATGTATCAGGACGCTGAAGAGTCGGGAAACATTGACATGACCAACGGACAACGCCACACCTTATTTAATATAGAAGAGGTGAACGGCAAAATGGCCGATGGAAAAATAGTGTCTGCCATGAACGCACAATATCCTTACGCCGACAAGACGCTCGTGCTGCTCGGCAACAGCAAAATGCGACTGCTATACGACTGGAACAGCAAGGAGATTGTGTGGAAGCAGGACAAGCGCAACGAGTCGTCGGCCGACTGGAACAGCTCGTCTAAGGCCGTCGCCTTCGTTGACAACGAAAGCCAGCTCTGCATTACCGACGCCAGCAACATTACCACCCGACTCACCACCGACGGCAGCCGCGAGATAGTGTATGGCCAGTCGGTACACCGCGACGAGTTCGGCATATACAAGGGCACCTTCTGGAGCCCCGACGGCATGCGCCTTGCCTTCTACCGCATGGACCAAAGCATGGTGGCCGACTATCCGCAGGTGAACACCTTCGAACGCGAGGCAACCTATGAGCCCGACAAATATCCCATGGCGGGCATGACGAGCCACAAGGTGACCGTGGGAGTGTATGACCTCAACACCAAGAAGACCATCTACCTGCAGGCAGGCGACCCCACCGACCGCTACTTCACCAACATACAATGGAGTCCCGACGGCTCGACCATATACATGTTTGAGCTGAACCGCGACCAAAACGACTGTTCGCTGGTCAGCTACGACGCAACGACGGGAGCAAAGAAGGGCGAACTCTATCGCGAGACCCACGAAAAATATGTTGAGCCGCTACACCCCATCGTATTTCTGCCTTGGGACAACAGCAAGTTCATAATGCAGAGCCAGAAGGACGGCTACAACCATCTATATGTGTTCGACCTGAAGACCAACGCCTTGCGTCAGCTCACCACAGGCACATACGTGATAGAAAACCTCGTGGGCTTCAACAAGAAGCAGAAGAGCATAATAGTAGAGGCCAACGCCGAAAGCCCCATACAGCGCAACATTTACACCGTTGACCTGAAGAGCGGCAAGATGAAGCGCATCGACAACGGACGAGGCGTACACAACGCCAGCCTGTCGGCATCCGGCCTATTCATCTACGACCGCTACAGCGAGCCTGACGTTCCGCGCAACATCGACTTGGTGAACACCGCCAACGGCAAGAGCCTCCGCCTGCTCACGGCCGACGACCCATGGAAGGGCTACAACCAGCCGGAGTTTTCATGCGGCACGGTAAAGGCTGCCGACGGTACCACCGACCTCTACTACCGCATGGTGAAGCCAATAGGCTTCGACCCTACAAAGAAATATCCAACCGTCATTTACGTCTATGGCGGTCCCCACGCCCACAACGTCGAGGCATCATGGCACTTCTACAGCCGTTCGTGGGAGACCTACATGGCACAGAAAGGCTACCTGCTGTTCATTCTCGACAACCGAGGAAGCGAACGTCGCGGACGCGACTTCGAGCAGGCCACATTCCGCCAGCTTGGACAAGTGGAAATGGCCGACCAGATGAAGGGTGTCGAATATCTGAAGTCGCTGCCATACGTTGACCAGCATAGAATGGGCGTACACGGATGGAGCTTCGGCGGCTACATGACCACGACGCTCATGACCAACCACCCCGAAGTGTTTAAGGTGGGAGTTGCCGGCGGACCCGTAATCGACTGGAAGTGGTACGAGGTGATGTATGGCGAGCGTTACATGGACAGCCCCGAGGCCAACCCTGAAGGCTACGCCAAGACCTCGCTGCTGAAGCAGGCAAAGAACCTGAAAGGGAAACTGCAGATTATCATCGGCATGAACGACCCGACGGTAGTGCCTCAGCACGCGCTTCAGTTCCTCGATGCATGTATAAAAGCCGGTACCCAGCCCGACTTCTTCGTCTATCCCGGCGAAGGCCACAACATGAGGGGTCATGCCAGCGTTCATCTGCACGAGAGAATAACGCAGTATTTTGAAGATTATTTGAAATAAGGAGGTGAGAGGTGAGAGATTACTGCACTGCGCAGCTATCTGCCTTTCGTTCAGGCTTGAGACACATCTCTCACCACTCACCTCTCACCTCCCCCCTCACCACTCACCACTAAAAAAAAAGAATTATGAAAATATTATTATTAGGCAGCGGCGGCCGTGAGCACGCCTTAGCATGGAAGATAGCACAAAGTGAAAAAGTAGAAAAGCTGTACATCGCTCCGGGAAATGCCGGAACAAGCAATTGCGGCGAAAACATCAACATTGGCGTAAACGAGTTTGCACGCCTTAAGGATTTTGTATATATCAACGACATCGACATGGTAGTTGTTGGTCCTGAAGACCCGCTTGTGAAAGGCATATATGACGAGTTTGCCGGCGACCCGCTCACCTGCAACATACCCGTCATAGGCCCAACAAAGGCGGGAGCCGTGCTCGAAGGCTCGAAGGACTTTGCCAAGGCCTTCATGCAGCGTCACAACATTCCGACGGCACGCTATAAGACCTTCGACGGCACCACATTGGAAGAGGGACTGAAGTTTCTCGAAACACTCAACGCTCCTTACGTGCTGAAGGCCGACGGACTATGCGCCGGAAAGGGCGTGCTGATATTGCCCACACTCGACGAGGCCAAGAAGGAGCTGAAGGAAATGCTCGGCGGAATGTTCGGCAACGCTTCCGCACAGGTTGTCATCGAGGAGTTCCTCAGCGGCATTGAATGCTCGGTATTCGTCCTGACCGACGGCAAGAACTACAAGATTCTGCCCGAGGCGAAGGACTACAAGCGAATTGGCGAGCACGACACTGGCCTCAACACCGGAGGCATGGGCAGTGTAAGCCCCGTGCCATTCGCCACCAGCGAGTGGATGCAGAAGGTGGAAGACAGGATAATTCGTCCTACGGTTGACGGACTTGCCGAAGAGGGCATACTCTACAAGGGCTTCATCTTCTTCGGACTCATCAACGTCGAGGGCGAGCCGATGGTGATAGAATACAACTGCCGCATGGGCGACCCCGAAACCGAGAGCGTCATGCTCCGACTGAAGAGCGACATCGTCGATTTGTTTGAAGGCGTTGCCAATGGCGACCTCGACAAGCGCAGCATAGAGTTCGACGAGCGTGCCGCAGTGTGCGTGATGCTCGTCAGCGGCGGCTATCCGCAGGCCTACAAGAAAGGCTACCCCATAAGCGGAATAGAAGACGTGGAGGGCAGCATAGTGTTCCATGCCGGTACTGCCGAGAAAGACGGACAGGTGGTGACAAGCGGCGGACGCGTGATTGCCGTCAGCTCCTACGGCAAGGACAAGGCCGAAGCCCTGCAGAAGTCGTTTGAGGAGGCACAAAAGATACAGTTCACCGACAAATACTTCCGTCGAGACATTGGTCAGGATTTGTAAACTAAGGCAAGATTGAAAAGAATACAGAACAAGATAGCTGAAAGCCGTTGGTCGCTGCCCGTAACAGCCATCTTCACCGCTTTGGTGTGGATGGCCGGCGGAGCCATAGTCAACCAATGGTGGATGCAGTTCACCTGCTTCGTGTTGAGCTGCTACCTCATGGTAGAGCTCAACACGACGTTTGTGCTGTTGCGAACCTACAGCCGCATGGTGTCGTGTGCGTTTCTCGCATTGTCGTGCTGCTCGCCCTTCCTCTTTTCCGAGGCCGATGGAGGAATAGTTTCGCTGTGCTACATCGCTTCGTTCATGACGCTCTTCAACAGCTACCAGGACAAGACGGCTGCTGGCTGGACCTACTACACCTTCCTTGCCTTGGGCATTGCTTGCCTCCTGTGGGCGCAAATGTTGTATTTCGTGCCGCTGACTCTTGTCTTGATGGGACTCTGCCTAAGGTCGCTATCGTTCAGGACTTTCATGTCGTCGATATTGGGACTCCTCACTCCTTATTGGTTTGCAATGGTATATTTCGTTTACCAAAAGGACTACGAGACGCCCTTGGCCTACTTCAGGAGCATAGTAGAGTTCCAACCCCTCGACACGTTTTCCTCGGCCGACGGCCTTGCCCTCACCCTCACCATGCTTGGCCTTGAGCGCATCGTGGCCCTGTCGTTCACGCTGATTCTCGCGGTTACGGGCATGGTCCACTACTTTAGGACAAAATTCAAAGACAAGCTCAACACGCGCATGTACTACGACGTGTTCATTGTCAACACATTGGCTGCCACGACATTCCTCTTGCTCCAGCCACAGCATTTCGACATGCTGTTTCGCTTGATAATAGTAAACGGCAGCCCCTTGGTGGCCCACTACATCACCCATACCAAGACGTTCATAACCAACATATCGTTTATGGTGATGGCCGCCACGGCATTTGCCATAACGATATTAAACATCATCATATAGCATGGAAACCGTAATGACCCTACTCGTCAACTACGGCTACATGGGCATGCTGGTGGCGGCATTCCTGGCAGCCAGCATACTGCCTTTCAGCAGCGAAGCCGTGATGGTGGCGCTTCAGGCGGCAGGACTCGACCCTATCCTGCTTATTGTCTATGGCACCATAGGCAATGTGCTGGGCAGCATGTTCAACTACTCGATAGGACGGCTCGGCAAGATGGAATGGATAGAGAAATACCTGCATGTGAAGAAGGAAGACCTCGACAAGGCCCACCGCTTTATGGAAGGGCGGGGCGCATGGGCAGGACTCTTTTCGGTCGTTCCCGTCGTTGGCGACGTGATTACAGTGGCATTGGGACTGATGCGCGCCAACGTGGTGATTGTCGTCGTCAGCGTAACAATAAGCAAACTGCTGCGCTACATCCTGCTTGTGTATGGCGCAAGTTTCTTCGTTTAACAATTCAACTCAAACAGTCATGAAAAGAACATTAGTGCTATTATTCTCGATGTGCCTTCTGCTTTCCTGCTCGGAAAAGAAGGGCGACAAAAACGTCATTACCGTCACCATCGAGCCCCTGCGCTATTTTGTAGAGCAGATAGTGGGCGACAAGGCCGAAATAGTCACCCTCGTGCCAAGCGGCAGCAGCCCCGAAACCTACGAGCCTACCGCACAACAGATGGTTGCGCTGAGCAAGAGCATGCTATTTGTAAAGGTGGGCGACCTCGGATTTGAACGCACATGGACCGAAAAGATACAAGGCCTGTCGCCAAGCCTCGTCGTTGTTGACTCGTCGAAGGGCATTGCAGCCGTCGAGAGTTCAAGCCGTGGCGTGACCGACCAGCACACGTGGATGTCGTGCGACAATGCCCTCGTGATTGCCAAAAACATTTACGAATCATTGTCACAGGCCGACGCGTCCAACAAGACATATTACGAGCAGCGTTACAAGGCGCTTACCGAAAATATCGTAGAGCTTGACGCCAAACTGGACAGCATGCTACAGAACATTCAGGTGAAGACATTCATCATCTACCACCCTGCACTCACCTACTTCGCCAAAGAGTATGGCCTTCAGCAGCTTGCGGTGGAGGAAGACGGGCGTGAGCCTTCGGCTGCCACGCTGGCGGCCGTCATCGACAAGGCCAAGGCCGAAGACGTAAAGATGATGCTTGTGCAAAAGGAGTTCGACCGCCGAAACGCCGAGATAGTGGTCAACGCCCTTGGCGGAATTGACATGGTGACCATCGACCCGCTGTCGCCAAGATGGAACGAAGAGATGCTCAACATTGGACGAACCATAGCAACGCAGGGCAACAAGCCCGCCATGCAATAAAAAGAAAAGTCATGGCCCGAATCATTTCACTCGAAAACGTTACGGCAGGCTACGACGGACGGCCACAGATAGTTGACGTGAACCTCGACATCGACCACCGCGACTTCATAGGCATCATAGGCCCAAACGGCGGCGGCAAGACCACCTTGCTGCGCGTCATACTCAAGCTGCTGCCCACAATGAAGGGCGAGGTGAGATACCTCAACGACGGCACAGAAGCCAAGACACTGTCGATAGGCTATCTGCCACAATACAGCAACATCGACCGCGAATTTCCCATAACGGTGGAGGAAACGGTGCTGCAGGGACTGAACGGACAAAAGAGCCTCTTCGCCAAATTCAACTCGCTGCACAGGCAGAAAGCCCACATGGCACTGAAACGACTCGACATTGCCGAACTGGCCGACACGCCCATCAAGGCCCTCAGCGGCGGACAACTGCAACGCACACTTTTTGCAAGGGCCATCGTGGGCGAACCCGACGTGCTGGTGCTCGACGAGCCCAACACTTACATCGACCAGCAAACCGAAACTATGATGCAGCGCCTTATAGGCGAACTCAACAACCGCTGCGCCATAGTAATGGTGAGCCACGACACCGACTATATAAGAAAGGTGGCGAAAAAACTCGTCGAAGTAGATGAAAAAGTCACTGTAAGACATGCGTTTTAGCGCATAAGGTTGATTTGACACAAAAAAAATCCAAAAAAAACACGTTTTATTCTTTTATTCACACTATTTGCTGTAACTTTGCAGGGTCAAAAGGCAGAATAAGTACAAAATAATCAGAATAAAGAATGAAACAGTTTAAGCTGGTGGACAATATTCTGGGTTGGCTCTCGTTTGTCATAGCGGCCGTAGTATATTGCTCCACAATTGAACCGACAGCCAGTTTTTGGGACTGTCCTGAATTTATTTCTACCGGTTACAAGTTGGAAATAGGCCACCCGCCCGGTGCGCCATTCTTCATGTTGACGGCCAACTTGTTTACGCAGTTTGTGAACGACCCTTCACAAGTAGCTCTTATGGTCAATACCATGAGCGCATTGTTGTCGGCCGCTACAATAATGTTCCTCTTCTGGAGCATTTCCCACCTCACTCGCAAGCTGCTCATCGACGATTGGAAAGAACTTACTCTGCCAAAGGCCATAGCCATTGAGGCCTCAGGTCTTGTGGGCGCACTCATCTACACCTTCAGCGACACGTTCTGGTTCAGTGCCGTTGAGGGCGAGGTATATGCCTATTCTTCAGCCTTCACGGCTGTAGTATTCTGGCTCATTCTGAAATGGGAAGACCATGCCGACGAGCCTCACAGCGACCGCTGGCTCATATTAATAATGTATATGACGGGCCTTTCCATCGGTGTCCATCTGCTCAACCTGCTCTGCGTGCCGGCCATCGTGCTGGTTTACTACTACCGCAAGTTCCCCAAGCCCGACGGCAAAGGCGACCTGCGCGGCTCGCTCATAGCACTTGGCATTTCGGTGGTCATCCTGGCCGCCGTGCTTTACGGTGTGGTTCCGGGCATCGTGAGAGTGGGCGGATGGTTTGAGCTGTTCTTCGTCAACACCCTTGGCTGTCCTTTCAACACCGGCGAGATTATCTACATCTTCGCCCTCATAGCCTGCATCATTTGGGCCATTTGGGAAACTTACAACGACACCAACGAGAAGCGTCAGAACATTGCCTATCTTACATCCATAGGCATGCTCGGCATACCGTTCTACGGCTACGGCTGGAGCTCGGTGGTTATAGGCATCGTCGTTCTCGCCATACTCTGGTTTGTGCTGAAATACAAGAACAAGAAAGGCGTCGCCCTCGTTTCGGCACGCATCAAGAACACCTCGCTGCTCTGCATGCTGATGCTCATGATAGGCTATTCAAGCTATGCACTCATCGTAATACGTTCGTCGGCCAACCCGCCAATGGACCAGAACTCTCCTGAAGACATCTTCACACTCGGCGAATATCTCAGCCGCGAGCAGTACGGCTCACGCCCGTTGCTCTACGGCCAGGCCTACACCTCGCAGGTGGCACTGGAGAAGGACGGCGACATGTGCCGTCCAGTGGCCAAGAAGGGCGCACCGGTTTATCAACGTAAGGAGAAGGCTTCGGAAAACGAGAAGGACTCATACTTCGTGGTACGCACAAAGGACGACTACCAGTATGCCCAAAACATGCTGTTCCCACGCATGTACAGCTCGGCCCACACCAATGCCTACGAAAGCTGGATGGGCGGCGTTGACGGTCACGACGTGCCTTACGACCGCTGCGGCGAGATGATAAACGTTAAGGTGCCGTCGCAGATGGAAAACCTTCGCTTCTTCCTCTCCTACCAGTGCAACTTCATGTATTGGCGCTACTTCATGTGGAACTTTGCAGGCCGACAGAACGACCTTCAGGGCAACGGAGAGCTTGAGCATGGCAACTGGATAACCGGTTTCGACTGGTTTGACAACATGCGACTGGGCGACCAGTCGAAGCTGCCCGACGAGCTGAAGGAGAACAAAGGCCACAACGTGTTCTACTGCATGCCTCTCATCCTTGGCCTCTTGGGCCTCTTTTGGCAGTCGCTGCGCAAGGGACAGAAGGGCATACGCCAGTTCTGGGTAGTGTTCTTCCTGTTTTTCATGACCGGTCTTGCCATCGTCATCTACCTCAACCAAACCCCAATGCAGCCACGTGAGCGCGACTACGCCTACGCCGGTTCGTTCTATGCCTTCGCCATTTGGTGCGGCATGGGCGTTGCAGCCATCATCGAGGAGTTGACCAGCCGACTGAAGCGTCAGCACCTTGCCATTTCGGCCATCGTTGGCGCAGCGGCATTGCTCGTGCCGGTGCAGATGGCATCGCAGACATGGGACGACCACGACCGCAGCGGACGCTACACCTGCCGCGACTTCGGCCAGAACTACCTCATGTCGCTGCAGGAAAAAGGCAACCCCATAATCTTCACCAACGGCGACAACGACACCTTCCCACTGTGGTACAACCAGGATGTCGAGGGATTCCGCACCGACGCACGCGTCTGCAACCTCAGCTATCTGCAGACCGACTGGTACATCGACCAGATGTGCCGCCCGGCCTACGACTCGCCCAAGCTGCCCATCTCGTGGAGCCGCCTGCAGTATTGTGCCGGAACCAACGAGTATGTGATTGTTGACCCGTCGATAAAGCAAATCATCAACCAGTGGTATGCCGAAGACCCCGAGGAGGCGAAGAAGGTGTTTGGCGAGAATCCTTTTGAACTGAAAAACGTGCTGAAGGATTGGGTATGCAACGAGGTAAGCCCTGAAAAGCGCGAGATAATGAAGATACTCGCAGGCGGACGAGGCGACATACACGTCATTCCTACCGACACCGTATATGTAACCATCGACAAGGAAGCCGTGAAGAAGAGCGGCATGATGATGGCCACCGACTCTATTCCCGACCAAATGGTTATCTCGCTCAAGGGCAAGAACGCACTCTACAAGGGCGACCTCATGATGCTGGAAATCATTGCCCGATGCAACTGGACACGCCCGGTATATGTGGCAATGACAGTGGGCGAAGACAACTACATGAACCTTGGCGACAACTTCGTACAGGAAGGTTTGGTAAACCGCATCACTCCTTTCACCACCAACGCCCCTGGCGCAAAGAATTTCGACACCAAACGCACCTACGACAACCTGATGAAGAAGTTCAAGTTTGGCGGACTCGACAAGCCGGGCATCTACCTTGACGAGACGGTAATGAGAATGTGCTACACCCATCGCCGCATATTCGTTCAGCTTGCCATGCACCTCATCAGCGAGGGACAGGACAAGAAGGCCGCCGAAGTGCTTGCATACCTCGACAAGAACATTCCGTCGTACAACGTGCCCATAAACTACATGTCGGGCTCGTTCGACGAGGCAAGGGCCTACGCCGCCATCGGCCAGAAGCAGAAGGCCATGGAACTCTACAAGCAGCTCTGGACAAAGTCCGAGCAGTATCTCAACTGGTATTGCAGCCTCAACGGCATGCGCTTCCAAAGCTCGCAGCGCGAGTGCATGACCCATCTGTACATACTGCAGCAGATAAGCCTCGAAGCCAACTTGATTGACGCCAAATGGAGCGACGGCAAGACCAAGAGCCTCAACGCCCTGATAAAGATGTATCAGAACAAGGGCGGACACTTTGGCTCAGAGCCGGCCGAAGACGACTACTATTACGACGAGGTTGAAAGTGAAGAATAGGTAATCGTTGATTATTGTTTAATATATGATTATCGAGCAACCTGCGATGTGGCTTAGATGGCTCTATCCAAGAGCCACGTGGAGAATGGACAGGCACGAAAGGGCCGTCTATCTCACTTTCGACGACGGACCCATACCCGAGGCCACGCCGTTCATTCTCAAGACACTGGAAGAGCATGGGGTGAAAGCCACGTTCTTCATGGTGGGCGACAACGTCAGGAAGCATCCCGAACTATACCAGAAGGTAGTGGCTGCCGGTCATCGCATCGGCAACCACACCTTTAATCATATAGGAGGCTTCAGGCACACCATACACACCTACAGTGCCAACGCCAACAAAGCCGACGAACTTCTCCACACCAACCTGTTCCGTCCTCCCCACGGGTGGATGCGCTTCGACCAGTATTTCTGGCTCGGACGAAAATACCGCATCATAATGTGGGACCTCGTCACACGCGACTATTCCAAATGGATGACGGCCGAAGGCGTGCTGAACAACGTAAAGCGTTATGCCCGCAACGGCTCAATCATCACATTCCACGACTCGCTGAAAAGCATCGACAAGCTCCACTACGCACTGCCCGAAGCCATAAAATGGCTCAAGGCCGAAGGCTACGAATTTAAAGTGTTTGATTAACAAAACAAGGAACAACAAAAACATAGAACAACTGACATGAAAAAGATTGTATTTATCATCATGACTGCCTTATTCTGCGCCACACAACTTCAGGCACAGTCTTGGCGCCACAGCAATAGCAGCAACTACCGCGACGACCGTCACCACGCAAGCAACAACATCTACTATGGATTGCGACTCGGTTTCGGCTTGGCTTCGGTCAACTCCGACGACGAATACCTCGATGCTCCCGGCAGCCGCACAGGCCTCAACATTGGCGCCGTCGTGGGCTATCAGCTCTCGACCTACAGCCCCGTATATCTTGAAAGCGGCTTGTACTATACCGAAAAAGGCGGCAAGAACACCAACAACGGCAGCAAGCTGAAGTACAATCTCAACTATCTGAAACTGCCAGTAGTGGTAAAATATGCCATCGACATCTACAACGGCATCAACCTTATACCATACGCCGGCGGCTACTTGGCCTGCGGTGTAGGCGGAAAGATAAAGAACTACCGCGACCGCGAGTCAATGTCGGCCTTCTCCCACGACTACTTCAAGCGTTTCGACGGCGGCCTGACACTGGGCTTCGGAGCGAGCTTCGACGTGTTCTATGCCGACATGAGCTACGACTTCGGCCTTGCCAACATCTGCCACGACGACTTCGGCTCGTCGCGCAACAATGCCTTTTACTTGAACATAGGCGTTAACTTTTAATCAGGATAATCATAACAATTGATGTAAAAATGAAGACAATAGACGTAAACGTTTTCCAACCCAAACTGCTACAGACAATTAAGAACTACAACCGCCAGACCTTCATGTCCGACCTCATGGCCGGCATCATCGTAGGCATCGTGGCACTGCCTCTTGCCATCGCATTCGGCATAGCCTCAGGCGTTTCGCCCGAAAAGGGCATCATCACGGCCATTGTGGCAGGACTTGTAATATCAATATTCGGCGGAAGCAAAGTGCAGATAGGCGGACCTACCGGTGCGTTCATCATTATCATCTACGGCATCATACAGCAATATGGCATCGAAGGACTCACCATTGCCACACTCATGGCCGGCGCCTTCCTCGTGCTGTTTGGTGTGCTTCGCCTCGGCACCATCATCAAATACATCCCCTACCCTATTGTCGTAGGCTTTACCAGTGGTATCGCCGTGACCATCTTCACCACTCAGATAAAAGACCTCTTCGGCCTCTCATTGGCCGAAGTGCCTTCCGACTTCATCGAGAAGTGGTGGGTGTATATCACCAACTTCAACACCGTTGACCCCTGGTGTGCCCTTGTCGGTGTGTTCAGCGTAGTGGTCATTGCCCTCACGCCCCGCTTCAGCAAGAAGATTCCAGGCTCGCTCGTAGCCATCGTACTATTCACCGTAGTAGCCCTTCTGCTTAAGAACTTCGCCGGCATTACAACCATCGAGACCATTGGCGACCGCTTTGCCATAAGCAACGAACTGCCTGCGGCACAGGTGCCTCAAATGAATTGGGAAACGATAAAGAGCCTTGTCTCGCCGGCTCTCACCATAGCCATACTCGGAGCCATCGAGTCACTGCTCTCGGCCACCGTGGCCGACGGTGTGGTAGGCGACCACCACGACTCCAACACCGAACTCATTGCACAAGGCATAGCCAACCTCGCCACCCCACTCTTCGGCGGCATCCCCGCCACTGGAGCCATAGCCCGCACCATGACCAACATCAACAATGGCGGCCACACGCCTATAGCCGGAGTAATCCATGCTGCAGTGCTTCTGCTCATCTTCCTTTTCCTCATGCCTTTGGCGCAATACATTCCAATGGCCTGCCTTGCAGGTGTGCTCGTTGTGGTGAGCTACGGCATGAGCGGCTGGCGCTCGTTCCTCGCACTGACAAAGAATCCCAAGAGCGACGTCACCGTGCTGCTCATCACCTTCTTCCTCACCATCATCTTCGACCTCACCATAGCCATCGAGGTAGGACTCATCATTGCCTGTCTGCTGTTCATGCGACGCATGTCGGAGACTACCGACGTCAAGGTCATTCTCGACGAAATTGACCCCAACAAGGAGAGCGAGTTGAGCCAAGGCAACCTTGAGCACCTGACCATACCAGCGGGTGTTGAGGTGTATGAAATCAACGGCCCTTACTTCTTCGGTGCCGGCAACAGGTTTGAGGACATCATGGCTTCGTTCGGCAACAACCGTCCGAAAGTGCGCATCATCCGCATGCGTAAGGTGCCTTTCGTCGATTCAACCGGCATACACAACCTCACCAACCTCTGCGAGATGAGCAAGAAGGAAGGCATCGAGGTAGTACTTTCGGGCGTAACCGAAAAGGTCAACACCACTCTCGCCCACGCCGACTTCTATAAGCATGTGCCACAAGAGAACATTTGCAGCCACATCAACATCGCTCTTGAGAGGGCGAAGGAGATACTTGGTAAATGAAACATGAAAGATGATTGAACTTAAAGACTTGACAATAGGCTACATTGGCAAGAAAAATCAGCCAACGGTGATAGCGTCGGGCATCAACGCCACACTCACCACCGGCCAGCTTACATGCCTTCTCGGTCCCAACGGTGTAGGAAAATCTACACTGTTGAAGACCGTGACGGCCTTTCTGCCAAAACTGTCGGGAGAAATAGTAATCGACGGCAACGGCATCGAAAGCTACACTGAGAAACAGTTGGCACGCAAGATTGGCGTCGTACTGACCGAACGCACAAGTGTCCAGAACATGACCGTCGAGGAACTTGTGGCTCTCGGCCGCAGCCCATACACAGGTTTTTGGGGACGGCTTGAAGACGAAGACAAGGCGATGGTGGCTGAGGCAATGCAACAGGCAGGCATCAAGCGGTTGGCCCATCGTTATGTCGATACGCTGAGCGACGGCGAGCGTCAACGGGCCATGATAGCCAAGGCCTTGGCTCAAAACACACCTTTTATTTGCCTCGACGAGCCAACCTCGTTCCTCGATTTCCAGAGCAAGGTGGAAATGCTGCGCCTGCTTCGCCACATCAGCAGCAACGGCGGCAAAACCATTTTCCTGTCAACCCACGACGTAGAGCTGGCCCTTCAAATGGCCGACAACCTATGGCTAATGGAAAAGAACCAAACACTCAACATCGGCACCCCACGCCAACTGGCCGACAACGGCAGCCTCAACCGCTTCTTCGACAACGACAGCATCACATTCGACCCCACTACCCTTCGCCTAATAATCAAATAAGATAAATTTTAAAAGCTAATGATATGGAAACAAAAAAGAAGAAATACGCAGCTCCACGTATGGACATTTACAATTTGGAGTACACAAACTTACTGACTGGCAGCAACTGCGAAACAGAGCAGTTGGAGGAGACTAAATATGATTGGTAAAAACAAACAATGACAACAATTATGAAACACTCTTTTTATTCGTCGTTGGCCATTGTCGCAGTAATGATGCTGGCCTCATGTTCTTCAGACAATGGTGAAAATGCAGGAAGCAAAGCCATACCAATGACATTCGCCGCCTCGCAAGAAGGCATTGGCGGCACTCGTGCGGCCATAAACACCGCCGACACCAAACAAATTGTATGGAAGAAAGACGATGCCATCAGCATTTTTGACGGCAACG
>JAQXRI010000135.1 GCA_029218445.1 Prevotellaceae bacterium
ATAATGGGAAGTTATAATGGGAAGTTATAATGGGAAGTTATAATGGGAAGTTATAATGAGCCAATAGTTTCTACCTTCCATAACTCCTCTTCCTAACTCCTCTTCCTAACTCCCCAATAAAAAAGTAAAATATGAATACGAATAAAAATTCCTACATTATTATATACAGTGCGGTACTGGTAATAATCGTTGCCTTCCTGCTCGCCTTCATCTTCAAGGCACTCAAGCCCATGCAGGACGTCAACGTGGCCCTCGACAAGAAGAAGCAAATACTTGCCGCACTCAACATCCGCGACCTTGGCGATGTGGAGTCGGCCGAGAAATACAAGCAGGTGGTGAAAGCCGACATGGTGATTGACGCCAACGCAGAGGTGGTGGAAGCCGGCGAGCAGGGGGGCGAAAAGGCCGCCTTCAAGCTCAACAGCGCCGACTACAAGGCTGGACGACTGGCAGTTTACGACTGCGAGGTGGACGGACAGCACAAGTATGTCATTCCAGTGTATGGCATGGGACTGTGGGGCCCGATATGGGGCTACATAGCACTCGACGACGACAAGAACACCGTCTATGGCGCATACTTCAACCACGACAGTGAGACAGCCGGACTTGGTGCCGAGATAAAGGACAGCAAGGCATGGCAGGACCAGTTTAAGGGAAAGAAGATATTTGCAGCCGACGGCCAGAGCGTGGCAATAGCCGTGAAGAAGAAGAGCGACGTGAAGAATCCGGCATCGGAGTGCGACGCCGTGACGGGCGCAACGCTCACTTCCGACGGCGTGAGCCTCATGCTGCAGGAGTCGTTTGCAAAATACAAGAGTTTTCTGAAAAAATAAAGGAACAGGAAAAAAAGAATAATTATTATGAGTTTGTTTTCAAAAGAAAATAAGGAAGTGTTCAGCAAACCGCTGAATCTCGACCATCCCATATTGGTGCAGGTACTCGGCATCTGTTCGGCTCTGGCCGTAACGTCGCAGCTCAAGCCTGCCATAGTAATGGGCTTGGCGGTGACCGTAATCACGGCATTTGCCAACGTCATAATCTCGCTCATACGCAACACCATACCTACGCGCATTCGCATCGTGGTGCAGCTTGTGGTTGTTGCGGCTCTCGTTACCATAGTCAGCCAGGTGCTCAAGGCTTTCGCCTACGACGTGAGCGTGCAGCTGTCGGTGTATGTGGGACTCATCATCACCAACTGTATCCTGATGGGACGCCTTGAGGCCTTCGCCATGATGAACAAGCCTTGGCCCAGCTTCCTCGACGGTGTGAGCAACGGTCTTGGCTATGCCATGATACTGGTCATTGTGGGTGGCGTGCGCGAGTTCTTCGGCCGCGGCTCGCTGCTGGGATTCCAGATTCTGCCCGATGCGGTGTATGACTTCGGCTATGTCAACAACGGCATGATGACCATGCCAGCCATGGCCCTCATCCTGCTTGGCTGCGTCATTTGGGTTCACAGGGCTTATTTCTTCAAGGAAAAGTAAAGTGTTTTAATATGAAATATTAAACAGTATGGAACATACAATTAGTCTATTCTTCAGGTCCATTTTCGTGGACAACATGATATTCGCGTTCTTCCTCGGCATGTGCTCGTTCCTTGCCGTGTCGAAGAATGTGAAGACATCGCTCGGACTTGGTTTGGCCGTCACCTTCGTGCTCATGGTCACCGTTCCTGTCGATTATCTGCTTCAAACCAAGATATTGGGGCCCGACTGTATTGTAGAGGGAGTTGACTTGTCTTACCTCAGCTTCATCCTCTTCATTGCCGTCATTGCAGGCATCGTGCAGCTCGTAGAGATGATAGTCGAGCGCTACTCGCCTTCGCTCTATGCCGCACTGGGCATCTTCCTGCCGCTCATTGCCGTCAACTGTGCCATCATGGGCGCATCGCTGTTCATGCAGCAGCGCATCAACCTCGACCCCTCAAATTCGCAGTACATAGGCAGCCTGTGGGATGCCTTGGTGTATGCCTTCGGCAGCGGCCTCGGCTGGACACTGGCCATCATCTCCATGGGAGCCATATGCGAGAAAATGGAGTACAGCGACGTGCCAAAGCCATTGCAGGGACTTGGAATTACATTCATCACAGTAGGACTTATGGCTATGGCCATGATGTGCTTCTCAGGTTTGAAAATATAAAAGTTAGGGAGGATATAACATCATGATACAGTTTATTTTGGTTAGTATCGGAGTGTTTCTCACGTTGATTCTGCTCCTCGTCATACTGCTGCTCGTGGCAAAGAAATACCTCTCGCCAAGCGGCAACGTCAACATCACCATCAATGGCGACCGCACCATATCGGTGGGTCAGGGCAGCAGCCTCATGACCACTCTCAACGAAAACGGCATATTCCTGCCTTCGGCGTGCGGCGGAAAGGCATCGTGCGGACAGTGTAAGGTGCAGGTGCTTGAGGGAGGAGGCGAAATACTCGACTCGGAAAAGCCACACTTCACACGCAAGGAGATAAAGGACAACTGGCGACTGGGATGCCAGTGCAAGGTGAAGAGCGACATGAACATTCGTGTGCCCGAGAGCGTGCTCGGAGTGAAGGAATACGAATGTACGGTAATTTCAAACAAAAACGTGGCCACGTTCATCAAGGAGTTCAAGGTGCAGCTGCCTAAGGGCGCACACATGGACTTCCTGCCTGGCTCTTACGCTCAGATAAAGATTCCAGCTTTCTCTATCGACTACGACAAGGACATCGACAAGTCGCTCATTGGCGACGAATATCTGCCCGCATGGCAGAAGTTCGGACTGTTCCCGCTGAAGTGCGTCAACACCGAGCCTACCATCCGAGCCTATTCTATGGCCAACTATCCCGCCGAGGGCGACGTGTTCATGCTCACCGTGCGCATCGCAACGCCTCCGTTCAAGCCCGACCGCAGCGGCTTCATGGACGTCAATCCGGGTATCGCCTCGTCTTACATCTTCACACTGAAGCCAGGCGACAAGGTGGTGATGAGCGGCCCTTACGGCGACTTCCACCCACACTTCGACTCGAAGAAGGAGATGATATGGGTAGGTGGTGGTGCCGGTATGGCTCCACTGCGCGCACAGATTATGCACATGACGAAGACACTGCACACCACCGACCGCGAAATGCACTACTTCTATGGTGCCCGCGCGCTGAACGAGGTGTTCTATCTCGACGACTTCCTCGGTTTGGAAAAGGAATACCCCAACTTCCACTTCCACCTCGCACTCGACCGTCCCGACCCTGCAGCCGATGCCGCCGGTGTGAAATATACGGCAGGATTTGTTCATCAGGTGATGTACAACACTTACCTCAAGGACCACGAGGCTCCAGAGGACATAGAGTACTACATGTGCGGCCCTGGCCCAATGTCGAAGGCCGTGGTGCAGATGCTCGACGGACTT
>JAQXRI010000136.1 GCA_029218445.1 Prevotellaceae bacterium
TCTATCAGGTACGCGAGGGCATCTACCTTGCTCCGGCAGCTTCACAACTTGTATCCATCGAGCCATTCTTAAACCAGAGAGCAGTGCCACGCAAGGTGCTTTATAGGCTGCTTGCTAAACCACTTAACGAGCTGGAAGGTACGGAACTGGCAGATGAAGGTGTAACGACCGTTACAGAGGCTTTCGACTATGTGCTGATTGATTGTCCTCCTGCCATGTCGTTGCTCACATACAATGCACTTACAGCAGCCACAAGTGTAGTGTTGCCTGTGCAGTTGGAAGTGTTGGCCACAAAAGGTATTGCCGAGATTATCAATGCCATTGAGGAGACCCGTGAAGACCTGAACCCCGACCTTGACATCCGAGGCTTGCTGATGGTGATGAGCAACGACCAGACCAACGCCACCAAGGAGTTTAAGGCATACCTGGGCGAGAAGTACCAAGACTATATGTTTGACGCATATACACGCCGTGACACCAAGATGGTGGAAGCCCAGGCAATGCGCAAGGATATATTTGAGTATGCCAAATACTGTAGGGTAGGGCAGGACTACGAAAGATTTACGAAAGAAATCATCAACAGTTATAACGCATAAAAAATATAGAGTATGGCAAGAGAAGTAACTAACAGACCCAAACGTTTTAGTCTTGAGGAGTCTGACGCTATCGAGGAGAACGAGCGTATATTGGAATCCGGCAGTCAGCAGCGCAAGGAGAACAGAGAGAACAAGGAAGAGACGGCAGAGCAGCCGGCCCCAACTTATGGCTCCGACATGGTGATTAACGCCCGCAAGCCAAAAGGTAAGAAGACCGAGAACGGCATCACCATCTATGTGCCGATGGAGTATTACGAGCGCATTGCCCTGATGAAAATGCGCACAGGTGTACCCATCAAAGACCTGGCACTACAGGCAGTGATTGATTTCCTGGATAGAAACAAAATGTAACAATCTAATATATAATAACGTTATGAAAAAGATAATATCAGTATTGTTCGCTATCTGCCTGTGTATGGCAGCGAGCGCACAGCAGCATTTGAAATTTATGGGAATACCCTTGGACGGTACTATAGATAACTTTACCTTGAAGCTGAAAGATAAGGGTGTTACATACGATGCAGCGGAGTCGAAATCGGCTGATGCAGGAACCAGAATTTTTCACGGAAAGTTTATGGGTGAGAAGGCCAGGTTTGTAGTGTTCTATAATTATAAAAGCAAAATCGTATTCAGTGCTGCTGTTGAATTGAATTATCCTACAGTTGAGTCCGCTCACACTCCATTTGTAAACCTAAACGATCAGTTGCAGCAGAAATACTCCGACGCTACATGCAAAGAATATACAGGACCAGACGGCGATGTGGACGGACTGGCTATGGAGATTTTTGACGAAGCTGGAGACAACATGATTGGATTCATTCTTCAAACATTGAAAGCACCCAGTTCAGGCTACGGTATTTCCATTTACCTAACCTATACTGATTCGGATAATTTCATGAAGAGCGAAAAGATTTTGGGTGAGGATTTGTAATGTGTGAGGTAAAATCCTCATAAAGTTTTTTACCTTGGTAAAAAGGTCATAATGTTTTTTACCTACTGTAGAGAGAAAATAGTAAAAAGGTCATAATGTTTTTTACCTACTATTTATAATAAAATGAATAAAATATATGTTCTTTTATTATTTAGTAAAACTCAGGATATGTATATATACCTATTTATTAGGCAGTTGCGTATTTGCGAGGTAAAAAACATTATGACCAAAACACCCTCAAAAGGGCGGTTGAGGTAAAAAACATTATGACTCTTTTACCAAAACACAAAAAACAACTATTATGGAAGAAGAAAAACATTTGCCGCAGCGATATATCAGTACCCCGTTTGCTTATACGAAGTTCTCAAAGAACCTATCGTTGCTCCAGCAGTCGGTATTGACAAAGGTTAGCGAGCTCTTGCAGAGTTATGTGCGCCATTTCTTTGGGAGCGAGTTGCGCAAAGATCCCAAAGTACCACGCCCTCTTTTCTCCGAGGCCGAGAAGCACAACGGAATGCCTGAGTTCATCATGTCGTATGCCGAGTTGGGCGTGGATATAGCCAACTACAATGTGGCGCGTGCAGCCGTTCAGGAAGTGCTTAATCTGACCGTAGATGCACCCAGTGAGGATGACGACGGGAAAGCGTCTGTCAAGGCGTTCAACATTTTCACGCACGCCAACATATCTTTTGAGGGAGGAACAGGTGTTTCCTTTAGGTTAAACCCAGAGGTAGTGGACTATGTGTTTGACATGAGCCAAGGTTATGTGCGACATCCTGCTGACATAGCGCGTATAGGACAGATAGAGCGTATGCCTATGATGTACTATTACCTACATAAGAAATCTGAGCACTGGAAGTATCGGGTTGTAAACTTGAATGTATTAGAGATAAAGACATACCTGGGAATGCTGGGCAAGATTACAGAAGGTACAGATGAGCGGTCTGGACGACCACTTAAGGACGGGAAAGAGAAAAAAGAGGCTTACCCTAAGTTTTCTCAGTTTAAGAAGAATGTCATTGAAACAAGTATCAACGACATCAATCGCCTTTGTAAGGACGGGATGCTCGATGTGTGCGTATCGTATGAACCTATCTACAACGGAAAGCGGAAGGTTGGTAATCCGGCATCTATAGAGTTTACCATCTATGACACTATCGAGCAAATGCAACAAGCTCTTGCGAAGAAACAACAAGCACAGGAACATGCATCATTGTTTTCCGAAGCAGAAGAGGTGTTCAAGCCAGGCGAGAAGGATTGGCAGATGTTTGTCGCCACGCTTCATGGTGACGTAGGTAAAGAACTGCGTAAAGTAGAGTTTGTTTCGTATGATGGCAAAACTGTTCTTATAAAGGCGAGTAGAGAGCAATGCCAGAAGATAGAGAAATACTTGACCGATGATGTTATAAAATACATAAAAAATCACGCAAAAAAGATTTTTGGCAAGGTGATTGGATGGAATTATTCTTTGTCGGATAATTAAATTTTGACACCGCTTACCAACTCCCAAGGGTAGGCGGTGTTTGGTATGTCCTGTTGATGTTGGCGGCTTTTTATAATTTTGTAGGCGTAATCAACAAGACAAGTAAATGGGAAGAATCAAATCTGTTATGTTATGGCTTCTGGCTGTAATCACATTGATGAGCTGCGCTGCCTCGAAGAGAGTGGAGCAAGGTAGTAGTGAGCAACGACGTGATAGTGTTGTGACTGTCGTTAGGGACAGTGTGGCAAAGTCGGAGGCGAGGGTGGACAGCAGTGCCGTTATGGTAAAGGATGAGCATCACACATCTGGCACCATGACTGACAAGGGCAGCAACGAGGAGACTATCACTGAAAGAGTAACGGAGAGTGTTGACACTAACGGCAATAAAACCACTACCACCGACCGCACCATACATCGCAAAGGCGACTATGAGCGCAACGCCACATACGAGGCGCAACTGAAGCACCAGGAGGAGATAATATCGCGGATGCAGCACACGATAGACAGTTTGGCGTTGTGCAACAGTCTAAATGTGGGCACTCATTTGGCAAAGAAGGACAGCTCGAATGTGGAGAAGGAGACGAACACAAAGGATGTAAAGCCGGCATCAACTTCTAAGCCAATCTCAATCTTTTTGTTCTGGGCAGCTGCTATTGGAATTGGTACATGGCTTTACAATAAACGGTAGAAGGTATGAGCAGAAAGAAACAAGACATCATAGAGAACACCGAGCAGCCGGAAGTAACGCTGCAAGACTTTGTTATCCCCGCCAAAATAGAGGCCTTCT
>JAQXRI010000137.1 GCA_029218445.1 Prevotellaceae bacterium
GGTTCACTTGCGTTCAGCTCAGTAATACGTACCACTCTGCAACGCTCACCACCGCAACGTTTCCGATTGCAGCGGCTTGCAGAGGGTTTGATGCCAGTGCCTGCACACCGACACCGAGAGACCTGCTCTCATCTCATTGGCAGTTACGGCTACATCTTATATGGAAGGTAGCCAACCCTTTATATAGATGTGCGCCTCGTGGCACACGAACAGGTCACTGTACTTGACTGATTAATGGATGAATAAAGGATTCCGTATTATCCTTCCAAAATCAGGACACTCTCCTGTCAACTGTCCCTCGACAAACAACTCGTCAACTTAAAATATATTATTAACATAACTGCCAACACCAGACCTCGTGGCTGAAATATGTGTCTGGAAGAACATTATGAAAAGAAGATTTATAACATTGATGACCACGCTGCTCCTCAGCATAATGTTTGCAGTCTCAGCATCAGCGTATGATGTTGAGGTGGATGGGATATACTATAATTATCTGTCAGAAAAAGATGTTGAGGTTAAATCTGGAGACAACAAATATACAGGTGATGTAGTCATACCATTGTCTGTTGTGATAAACGAAAAAGAGTATTCTGTAACAAGCATTGGTGATTATGCTTTCTATGGCTGCAATTCATTAAAAACACTATATTACGACAGTTCTGTAAATCCCAAGATAAATAGCGATTTACTAAGTGAATTGTATATTGGCGATAACATATCAATAGTATATGATTATTTCAATAGTAGCAAATTGACTAAGATAGTATTGGTTAAGAATGTAACACAGGTTAGGGCAAATGCATTCAAGAATTCACAAATCGAAGAATTTACGGTGACGGGCGAAGAGCCGCCATATATGTACACAAACGTATTCGGCACGCAAGACTTGTCGAAAGCCACACTGTATGTGCCTGAAAGCAAGACCGAATAATTTTGATAAGATAGGCTGCATTTTGGGAATAAAAATAAGAAAAATAGTTAAATATGGTATCAATTTGCAATTCTTATCTTTGCAAATTGTGTATTCCGCAATATTTGCACTATCTTTGCAGCCGAAAAGTCAAACAAAGTAATATTATGCTTATGAACATAAATATTATTAATGACATACGCCAGTACTTCTCTACTCAACCCGTAAAGAAAGCATGATTGTTCGGCTCTTTTTCCCGTGGAGAAGAGATGTCAAAAAGCGACGTGGATATTCTTGTTGAGTTTGACTGAAGCGGCAAACCAGTCACTCTGCTCACCTACGCAAGACAAAACAAATATATTTATGACGACAAAAAGAATAGAGACGATTGATATTATGAAAGGATTAGGCATTATTATGGTGATGTTAGGTCATCAAGACTTGCCTGTCAGCCATTTGATTTATTCCTTTCACATGCCGTTGTTTTTCATTATTGGAGGGTATTTATATAAGGAAAAGAGCGTAAGTCTATCTTTGAAGAATGATTTTAGAAGGCTGATAATTCCTTATGTTTTTGCCTCTTCGCTTATAATAGGTAATGAAATGTTGATGAGTGTTGCCAAAAATGAAAGCAAATATGTTTATGAAGCATTAATTGCTTCTATATATGGTTCGGGGCATTCCTATCATGGCGCATTATTCTCAGAAATACCCTCTATTGGTGCCATTTGGTTTTTGATGGCTTTGTTTTGGACAAAAAACATATTTAATATTCTCAATGCATTCTTAAATAATAAATGTCTTTTTATTACATGCATTGTATTGTCATTTGCGGCATCGTATATAGATAAATATGTAATCAATATGCCATTTGACATTTTACCAGGTCTTTCAGCCATAATTTTTTATTATATAGGTTTTTTCTTGAAAGACTATGTCGTGCGCTGGTACACGATTATTTTCTTGGTGTTAATGTGGGGAGTGGCAGTAAATTATTCCCATCTATATATGGTGAGGTGTGACTTCGGATGTTATCCAATAGACATCTTAGGTGCTTGTGGAGGAACTGTAATAATATATTTCGTATCAAAATATATACATTGCATATCTAAATTATCATATATGTTGAGTTGGTTGGGAGTAAATTCTCTTGCAATTCTCTGTTTCCACTCCTATAAGATTAATCACAGCATCTGGCAAATTATAGGTGTTAGTAATCCATATATAGTTATTTTCATTAAAATGCTCTTCCCGATTTTATTGACTCTATTTTGTTGCCATATAAAGGTGATTAGAAATCTATTGAACATAAAGACTATTTGAACCCGAAAATTAATCTTATGGGACAGTGGTTTTGGCTCCATTCTTCCCATTGAGCAGCAGCGATATAAAGGTAATGAAAAATAAAAAGTTGCAAAACATCTGTCACTGTCACCTCTGTTTTTCAATCCCTTGATTATTAAGGTGTTGACTCTTTGTAATGGTGACAGATACTTTAAAAATGGGTCTGAGACCGCATCCTTGACAGTCTTTCTGATGATTATGATTGCCTTTTTTCCGCCCTTTTTCTTGCATTTCTGTTGTCATTTATTTCAGTTGCTCGGTTGATACACCTGCGTCACGGTTGTTCCACGACTATGGAACGGTCGTGACGCAAGTTGTGGAACTATCGTGTCGCAAGCTGTGGAACTGTCGTGACGCAGGTCGTAGAACAATCTTCCTCAAAACTATTCAAAACGTAAAAATTGAATGCAATGAATAAAGAAGAATTATTTGGCTCATAGAAAATGCGAATATGATTAAAAATAACGAATTTCCTTTGCTGTATCAGAATTAGCGCATCATAGCGCACTGTAGCGCACATAGCGCATAGGTAGGCCAGAGGAAATGTTGTATCTTTGCAGGGCAATTGGAAGTTCAATGGTTTTTCTTGTAGCTCCTTACCGCCCACACTCCCATGACGGAGGCTATGACGAGGAGCGAGAGGAGCTGGTGGGCTACGCTGTGGAAGCCGCCGCCACGGACGAACACGGTGCGGATGCCATCGACGAAGTAATGCATAGGGTTGACGTAAGTGGTGAGGTATGCCAGATGGGGCATGGAGCGGGTGGGGGTGAACAGTCCGCTGAGCAGAAGCATGCACACCACGAAAAACCACATGACGAAGACGGCCTGCTGCATGGTGTCGCTGTAGTTGGAGATGATGAGTCCAAAGCTGCTCCAAAAGAGGGCCAGGAGCATGGCCAAGGCAAAGACGAGCCACAACGGCCCCTGGCACGTGATGCCGTAGATGAGCCACGAGAGCACAAGGCACACCACGACGACAAAGAGGGCTATCAGCCAGTAGGGTACGAGTTTGGCGAGGATAAACGCCCACTTGGGCACGGGGGTGACGTTAATCTGCTCGATGGTGCCGGCCTCCTTTTCGCCCACGATGTTGAGCGTAGGCAGAAACCCGCACATCAGCATCATGACCATGGCAAAGAGGGCGGGTATCATAAAGACCTTGTAGTTGAGATGCTTGTTGTAAAGGAACAGCGTGGATATTTTCTTCTGTATGGCGGCGGCCGACGGATTGACCTTGGCGGTGACTATCTGCGAGAGATATGAACTGCCCATCGAGCCTTTGGTGCCGTTGACGGCATTGGCGGCTATGAGTATCTGCGGATTCTGCCTTAGCTTCAGGTTGCGGCTGAAGTGCTGCGGTATGACCATCACCACGTCGGCATCCATCTTCTCGATGTCTTTCAGGGTGGCATCGTAGGTGGGCTTTTGGCCGTTGAAAATGAAGTAGTTGCTTGCCTCGATGCTTTGCACGAGTTGGCGCGACAGGGTGGAGCGGTCGTTGTCAACCACATCTATGCGAATGTTCTTTACCTCCTGGTTCATTACCCATGGCATTACGCACATCATCATCATTGGGAAAATGACGATGAGGCGGGGCAGAAACGCATTGCGGCGAATCTGCAGGAATTCCTTCTGTATGAGATATTTCAGCATAATTTTATTTTTATGGAGTTATGATGGGGAGTTATGATGGGCCAAAACTATTACTCCAGTCTTTTATTGAATTTCTTCAGCGCTACTGCGAGGAAAAACAGGGCCATGGCCGACAGGATGACTATTTCGCGAAACACATTGCCTATGTCAACGCCCATTATCATCAGCTTGCGCATGGCCTGAATGTAGTAGCGTGGTGGCACCACGGCCGATATGTACTGCAGCACATCGGGCATCGACTCGACGGGAAACATCATGCCCGACAGCATCACTATAGGCACGAGCAGCACCATGGCCGACAGCAGCAGGGCCATCAGCTGGGTCTTGGCTATGTTGGAGATGAGCAACCCAAGGGAGAGGGCGAGGATGATGTAGATGGTCGAAACGATGTATGTCCACACTATGCTGCCGGCCAGGGGTACGTGGAGCACGTAGCGGGCCATGAGCAGTATGGTGGTGAGAATGGCGAAGGCCAGCACGAGATAGGGCACCGCCTTGGCGACGATGATGGTGAGCGGATGGACGGGCGACACCAGCAGCACCTCCATGGTGCCGCGCTCCTTCTCGCGCACTATTGAGATGGAGGTCATCATGGCGCATACGAGCATCAGCAGCATGCCGAGTATGGCGGGCACAAAGTTGTAGGCCGAGCGCATCTGCGGATTGTACATCATCTTCGAGTTGAGCATGCCGCCGTGGCTGTTGGCTATGACGTTGGTGGCATAGGTGGTCCAGAGTTGCGCCATGTTGGGGTCGGCGCCATCCACGATGAACTGTATGCCCGTGTGGCGCGAGGCGAAGTTGCTGCCAAACACCACGGCCATGTCGGCCTTTTGGTGGCGAACGAGCCGTTCGGCTTGCTGCGGCGTGGCGACGGTGTGGGTGATGTTGAAATATTCGGAGGCCGAAAGCCGTTCTACGGCACTCTGGGTAAGCAGGTCCATCTGCGACGTTACGACCACCGTGCGCACGTTTTTCACGTCGGTGGTTATAGCAAAGCCGAAAATTAGCATCATCACTACCGGCATGCCGAATAGTATGAGCATTGTGCGCTTGTCGCGCAGTATATGGCGGGTTTCCTTCAGTATGAAGGGCCACCAAGTGTTTTTTCTATACATGTTGTTTATGAAATATTTTTAATCTCCCCTCTTGGCCTCTCTGGCAAGATGGGTGAACACGTGGTCCATGTCTGGTTGGCCGAGCTTGCGCTTTAGTTCGTCAGGAGTGCCCATTGCGCTTATCTTGCCATCCACCATTATGCTTATACGGTCGCAGTATTCCGCCTCGTCCATGTAGTGTGTGGTGACGAACACGGTTATGCCCCGATGGGTGGCGTCGTAGATGAGCTGCCAAAACTGTCGGCGTGTGGCCGGGTCAACGCCGCCGGTAGGCTCGTCGAGGAACACTATCTGCGGTTCGTGGAAGATGGCTACCGAGAAGGCCAACTTCTGCTTCCAGCCAAGGGGCAGCGAACTGACGAGGTCGTTGCGGTGGTCGGCAAAATGCAGCTTGCTGAGAAGCAGGTCGGTCTTTTGGGCTATCTCCTTTTTCGACATGCCGTAGATGCCGCCGAACAGCCGTATGTTTTCGGCCACGGTAAGGTCTTCATATAGCGAGAATTTCTGGCTCATGTAGCCTATGTGCTTCTTTATTTCTTCATATTCGGTGCCTACGTCATATCCCGCCACCGTGCCTTTGCCGCTTGTTGGCTGGTTGAGTCCTGTGAGTATGTGCATGGCAGTGGTCTTGCCTGCGCCGTTGGCTCCAAGAAAGCCGAATATCTCGCCTCGTCTGACGGTGAAGCTGATGTCGTCAACGGCACGGAAACTGCCGAAGGCCTTCACCAAGTGCGACACCTCTATCACGTTGTCTTCGCGCCTGCCGTCCTCGTTCCTCCGCTCTATGGCGGGAGGATTGAATATGTGGCCAAATCGGTCGAGTATCACGTCGGGAGTGTCGATGCCCTGCAGTTTGCCCTCGCTCAAGAAGGCCACCCGCTCACACCTGCGCACCTCGTCGAGATATGGCGTTGAGGCAATGATGGTGATGCCCCGCTCCTTGAGCATCAGGAGCATGTCCCAAAATTCCTTGCGGCTCACAGGGTCAACGCCCGTGGTAGGCTCGTCGAGCACGAGCACGCTGGGCTGGTGGACCAATGCGCACGAAAGTGCCAGCTTCTGTTTCATTCCTCCCGACAGTGCTCCTGCCTTGCGACTGCCAAAACGTTCTATTTGGCCGTATATGGCCTTGATGCTGTCGTAGCCCTCTTCCACCGTGGTGCCGAAGATATTGGCAAAGAACTTCAGGTTTTCTTCTACGGTAAGGTCCTGATATAGAGAGAACCGTCCTGGCATATAGCCAACACGCCGGCGTATTTCCTTCATCTGCCTCACCACGTTGTAGCCGTCAACCATTGCCTTGCCCGCATCGGGCAGGAGCAGGGTGCAGACAATGCGGAACAGGCTTGTCTTGCCTGCGCCGTCGGGACCTATCAGCCCAAACGTCTCGCCCTTAATGACCGAGAGCGACACGTCGTCGAGTGCCTTCACCTTGCCGTAGGACTTTGAGATGTTGTAGAGGTCAATACCCCCGGCAGGACCCAGCCCCCCTTCCCCCCGCTGGGGGGTATCGTAATGCGGGAAGTTTCTATATTCTTTATATTTATTTAGTATCATATTTATATTGATTGTGAACACTATTGATGTAGGTCTTTTTCACTCTACTCCCCCACTGGGGTCAGGGGGCTAACTTTACTTCCCCATACATGCCAATCTTCACATATCCGTCGCCCTTTATCGCCACCTTAATGGCATAGACGAGGTCGGCTCGTTCGTCGTCGGTGAGTATCGTTTTGGGCGTAAATTCCGAACGGCTCGAAATCCATGTCACCCGGCCTTCGTACTGCTTCTTCTGTCCGTCGCCATAGTCGGCCATCACTGTGGCTGCCTGGCCCGTCTTGATGTTCTTCAGCTGTGCCGATGTGACGTAGGCACGCAGGAACATGTTGTCGGTGTCGGCCATTTTGAACAGCGGTTTGCCTACGCTTACATACTCGCCGCGCTCTGCGTATTTCTCAAGCACGGTGCCTTTGCCTGGGGCCAGTATGTGGCACTTGCGCAGCTGGTCGCGCAACAGGTCTTCCTGCACGTCGGTGGCTTCCATCTGCCTGTCGAGGGCGTTGGTGCTTACCTTGAGCGACGATATTTGTGCGTCGAGTTGACGCTTCAGCACCTCCACCTGACTATTGGCGTCGTCGAGCATCTTGCTTGGAGCGGCTCCGTCGGCCACGAGTTCTTCATATCGTTTCTGGTCTTGCCTTGCCTTGGCCAGTTGCTGCCGTGTGGCGGCTAACTGCTTCTCCATCTCAGGCTTCTGGCTCTGATAAACGTTTTTTGTGGCTCCTGCCTGTTGTATCTTCAGCCATAGTTGTGTGGTGTCGATGAGGCCCACTTCCTTGCCTTTGCCTACGATGTCGCCCTCTTCTACATTGAAGCTCAGAAGTGTTCCCGACTGTTCGGCACAAACGGTTGTCTCGGTGGCTTCAAACACGCCTGTGGCGTCAAATTCGTTCTCCTTGTTTCCGCAGGCGCTCAGCATCATTGCCACACCTGCCATTGTTATTATCTTTTTCATGACTGCTTATTCTTGGTTTGTTGTAAATTTCAGGTTATAAATCTCTTTCAGCATCTCAATCTCGTGAATGGTCAGTTGAATGCGGGCCGTGTTTTCGTTGTTTATCTCACGCACGAGGTCGTTTACGTCGATTATGCCATGCGAGAGTTTCGACTCGGCTGCCTTGCGTATCGACGTGCGGAGGTCGATTATCTCCTCGTCATTGGCCATGAGTTGGCGATAGCGCGCTATGTTCTCGTTCTGCTGAATCTGCTCGATGTTGTTGTCAAACAGGAAGCGTTGGCGGCTTACCTCTGCCGTCTCGCGCTGAAGCTGTATCTTTGCCTTGTCGTTCTTGTGGGTGTATAGTACGCCCAGGTTCCACGTCAGTTTTGCGCCAATCATGCCGTTCCACGACAGCCTTCGGCTCATCATGTCGTCAAACATGTTGTATCCCGGATAGCCGTAATAGCCTTGGGCGAACACTCCCAGTCGGGGCATCAGTGCCGCATTGAGTGCCTTTTCCCGGCTGTCGGCAAGTCGCAGCTGTGCGTCAATCACTTTCAGCTCAGGCCGCAGGTTTGCTGTGTGTGTCGTTGCCGCGTCGGGTAGGGTGGGCTTCACTGCCTGTTTCATCTCCATGCCGCAGAATGTTGACAGCATTGCCATGAGTGCCTTTCGTTGCGATTTTAGGCTTGTCATCTGCTGCACCACGTTCAGCCGTTCGGCCTTCACGTTGTTATAGTCGCTTTCGGCAGCCGTGCCTCCCTTCAGCATCGAGGCCAGCTTCTGCTCGTTGCCTTCCAGCACCTTCTGAAGGTCGGCGTTCAGCCTTATTTGTTCGTTAACGAGCAGGAGTGAGAAATACATCTCGTTCACTCGCTTGCGTACATTATATATATGTACTTCGTTCTGTAGCCGTTCCACCTCGCCTTCTGTGCGCGCCACTTGCTTTTGGCTGCTGATGTTGCCTCCATCGTAAACGGTCTGCTGCACGTCGATGCCCACGCGATACTGGTCTTTCTTCAGCCCCTCCATGCTGAGGCCCACTTGCTGGTAGAGCTTTTGGAACTCGTCGGGAAAAGCCGTGACGTCGCTTTGCAGTGTGGCCTGTGCCGATGCCGACACCTGTGGCAGCCATCCTTTTTGTATGTTTTCCACGGTCAGCTTGGTGGTTTTTTCTATCAAGCCATACTGTTTGATTAGTGGATAGTTACGCTCTGCCGCCCGTTGACATTCCTCCAAAGTCTGTGCCATGGCAAATGCCGGAAGCAGCATGAGCGAGAAAAAAAATGTTCTCATAATCGTCGTTTTAGTTATTATGTTGCAAAGATAATCCTTTTTTTCCATATTGTACCATAAGTCACAGCTTATTTTCATCTGCACTAACGTGAATTGGCCTAATGCCAAACGGCATTCGTAAATATCTTTCACTGGCAGCGCACTACAGGAAAAAACTAAAATGCCACGCACGAAATAAGACATCCGTTATATGCTGAAGAACTCCGACCTCTCGATAAAGGAGATAGCCGACACGCTCGACTTCCCTAACATTTCTTTCTTCGGCAAATACTGCCGACAACACTTCGGCATGTCGCCCATGAAATTCAGAGAGCAACTGATAAAGCCCGCACAGTAGATGTTTTAACGCGAGTCAAGTAATACGAAATGTTAAATAGACCCTTTTTCTAAAAGTATTTCAATGTATTTTTGGATATAAGTGCAAAAATGATTATTTTTGCATCGATTAATCAAAAACAACATCATTACATTATATTAATTGAAAACTAACATTAAAAGAGTATTGACAATGGCAACATTATGGACAAAGAAAAAGGACCAGGACGACGAGGACGAGAAATTGGCTCAGCCCTGGTCGGAACTTGTGGGACACGGAAATGTAAGCTGGCCTGACCCAAAAGAAGCCGGCCGCTGACAACGCAACGTATTACTTAAGAAAACATAAAACTATGAGAAAGACAATGCTGTTTGCCGCCATCATGGCGGCCCAATGCACATTCGCAGGCGTCATTCCTGTAAAGAATTTCAAATACTCCGGACCATTGGCGGTTAAGAAGCCCGTGATGGTTGACAGCGTGGACATTTGCAAGCAAAAGTTCAGCGTGGCAACACTGCTCGACACTCCGGTGAGTTTATCCAAGGCCGCGCAGGGCAGCCTGTTCTCGGGCGACGTGGCCCCTGCCGCCGCAGACGACTATGCCATCCACCTGCTGCAGTTTAAACTAACAAGCGACGGCTACACCAAGGCCACCGTCAAGGTGGAAAAGCTGAAGCACTACCAATTATTCGTGGATGGCGAAAAGTCGGACGGCAACCTCACGCTCATTCCTTCAACACACGACGTCGTGATAAAATACTTGTCGGTAAAGGGCGAGGCCGACTCGCTGAAGGTGAGCCTCTGTTCGGACAACAACCGACTGTTGAGTGTATCGGCCGACGCAAAGCGCAGATACTCTCTTGCCGACGTGTTGAACGGAAAGCATTTCAACAACGTAATGCTGTCGGCAGATGGCCGATACCTCATAACCGCTTCGAGCGAAGTGCTGAACGCCACAAAGACACTGCGCAACTGGACACTGACCGACCTAAAGACAGGACGCACCCTGCTGAATACCGAGAAGAGCATAAACTGGGTGCCTAACTCCACAAGCTACTACTATACCAAAGAGATTGACAAAGGCTATCAGCTCGTGACAGTGGATGCGGCATCGGGTAGGGAAACCGTAATCGTTGAAAAGCTGCCCGAAGGCCAGTTCACCTTCTCGCCAAAAGGTGACTATCTTATAGTTTCAAGAACAATGGAAGGACCACGTGACGACCGCGACGTGCATCAGTTTGTCCATCCCGACGACCGAATGCCGGGATGGCGCGACCGCACCGTGCTGGAAAAGCTCGACCTTGCCACCGGCGTTACACAACAGCTCACGTTTGGCTACCGCCCCATACGGCTTCTCGACATTTCGTCAGACGGCCGCCATATACTGTATATGGTCAACAGTTCAAGGCTCACCAAACGTCCGACAACCCTGTACTCGATATGCCGCCTCGACCTCACCACGATGCAGAACGATGTGATTGTGTCAAAAGACGGATTCATTGGCAATGCAAAATTTTCGCCCGACGCAAAGGACATAGTGGTAATAGGCACGCCCGACGCATTTGGCGGCATAGGCCGAAACCTGCCGGCCGACCGCACTGGAAGCATGTACGACTATCAGTTGTTTATGGTGAATTGCGCCACACACGACGTAAAGCCTCTTACCCAGTCGTTCAACCCAAGCGTAGAAGAAGTGGCATGGAACGTCAACGACGGGAAGATATATTTCACGGCTCTCAACCGCGACTATGTTAGCCTCTACCGCATCGATGTCAAGTCGGGTAGGATAGAGCCTGTTGCGGCAAAGGAGGAAAACGTCAAAAAGTTTGCCCTCTCCGACGGAGCACCCGTAATGGCCTATTACGGACAAGGCGCATCGAACACCGACCGCCTCTATACGCTCGACCTGAAGTCGGGCAAGTCAACCCTGCTTGAAGACTTGCAGGCAGAACGCTTTGCCGACGTTGACTTTGGAGAATGCAAGGAATGGAACTTTGTCAACTCGCGTGGCGACACCATCTACGGCCGCTATTATCTGCCGCCACATTTCGACAAGTCGAAGAAATATCCCATGATAGTAAACTACTATGGCGGCTGCACGCCGACAAGCCGAAACTTCGAGAGCCGCTATCCGCATCATCTTTATGCCGCAATGGGCTATGTGGTGTATGTCGTTCAGCCAAGCGGAGCAACGGGCTTCGGCCAGGAGTTTGCTTCACGCCACGTCAACACGGCAGGCGAGGGTCCCGCCCAGGACATAATCGAGGGAACAAAACAGTTCTGCAGCACACACGACTTTGTCGATGCCACCAAGTTAGGATGTATTGGAGCATCGTATGGCGGCTTTATGACCCAGTATATTCAAACAAAGACCGACTTGTTTGCTGCTGCCATTTCACACGCAGGCATCAGCGACCACGTGAGCTATTGGGGCGAAGGCTATTGGGGCTATTCCTACAGCGAGGTGTCGATGGCCAACAGCTATCCGTGGAGCCATCGCGAACTGTTTATCGACCGCAGCCCTCTGTTCAACGCCGAAAAGATTCACACCCCGCTGCTGTTCCTGCATGGAGCCGACGACCACAACGTGCCGGTGGGCGAAAGCATACAGATGTACAACGCCCTCCGACTGCTCGACCGGCCAACCGCATTGGTAGTTGTGGAAGGCGAAGACCACCACATCCTGACCTACGACAAACGCATAAAATGGCAGAACACCATCTTTGCATGGTTTGCCAAATGGCTTCAGAACGACTCGGCTTGGTGGGACTCAATGTATGACAAGACACCCCAGCCTTGACTCACATTTGACAAGTGGATGTGACGATTTGACGACAAACGTGCAAAAAATACAAAAAAATGTTTGTTTTCTTTCGTCATTTGGATAAAAAATATTATCTTTGCGGTCGCTGAAGCCAACAAGCATTAAGCCGCATATAGACATACAATAAAATATTAATGTTTAAATATTAGAAATTATGAATATCGATCAATTCAACTTTGCCGGCAAAAAGGCAATTGTACGTGTGGACTTCAATGTTCCATTGGATGAGAATGGCAACGTGACCGACGAGACCCGCATCAAGGGTGCTCTGCCTACATTGAAGAAGGTGCTCGCCGATGGTGGCGCCCTCATCATGATGAGCCACATGGGCAAGCCAAAGGGCAAGGTGAAGAAAGAACTTTCACTCTCTCAGATTGTAAAGAACGTAAGCGCAAACCTCGGCGTAGAGGTTAAGTTTGCTGCCGACTGCGCCAATGCCGACGCAGAAGTGGCTGAACTGAAGCCAGGCGAGGCTCTGCTGCTGGAGAACCTCCGCTTCTATCCTGAGGAGGAAGGCAAGCCTGTAGGCGTAGAGAAGGGCACACCTGAGTTTGACGAGGCAAAGAAGGAAATGAAAGGCCGCCAGAAGGACTTCGCAAAGAAACTGGCATCTTACGCCGACTGCTACGTGATGGATGCCTTCGGTACTGCTCACCGCAAGCACGCCTCTACAGCTGTCATCGCCGACTACTTCGATGCTGACAACAAGATGCTGGGCTATCTGATGGAGAAGGAAGTGACTGCCGTTGACAACGTGCTGAGCAACATCAAGCGTCCTTTCACAGCCATTATGGGCGGCTCTAAGGTTTCTACCAAGATTGGTATCATCGAGAACCTCCTGGGCAAAGTTGACAACCTGATTCTCTGCGGTGGTATGACATACACATTCTCCAAGGCTCTTGGTGGAGAAATCGGCAAGTCAATTTGCGAGAACGACAAGCTCGACGTAGCTCTCGAAGTAATAAAGAAAGCCAAGGAGAACAATGTAAACCTCGTTTTGGGTACCGACTGTATTGCTGCCGACGACTTCAAGAACGACGCCAACACTCAGATTTGTCCTGTCAACGCCATTCCAGAAGGTTGGGAAGGATTGGATGCAGGTCCTGAAACACGCAAGGCTTTCGCTGCTGCCATAGAGGACGCAAAGACCATTCTTTGGAACGGTCCTGCCGGCGTATTCGAATTTGACAACTTCATCGGCGGCTCAAAGGCTATTGCCGACGCTATTGCCAAGGCTACTGCCAACGGTGCATTCTCACTTATAGGTGGTGGCGACTCTGTTGCCTGCATCAACAAGTTTGGCATGGCCGACCAGGTTTCTTACATTTCTACTGGTGGCGGAGCTCTGCTCGAGGCCATCGAGGGTAAGGTGCTGCCTGGCATCGCCGCAATTAAGGGATAATGTTTCTTTGAGATTTACGGAAAGCCTCGTCAAGAACATAATTGTCTTGGCGGGGCTTGTTATTTCAGCAAAATGCAATTGCACCATAGATAATCAGGTGGAAGAAGCAAGGACACAAAAATGCCCCAGAATACAGTATCACTACTCTTTCTGGGGCCTCATTACCTTAAAAAGACACCTATTGAATTGCTAAATGTATAATTATTTGCAATTAATCTTTCTTTGCATTCGTCCTTGACTCTATGCAAACATGCTTTGCACAGATTGACGATACCTATTTATGGCGACCTTTAACATAGCAGTCGAGCTTATTGCTTGCTAAGTGAAATTTGATTGTTTTGTCAAATAGGTCACTATTTTTAGGCGCTGCAAAGTTAATACAATATTTCCAACTACAATGGCTTTTGAACATTTTTTATCATAAAAAAACAAAATTCCATGCAACAGGTACATTTTTTTATGGTAAAAAAGGGTTGTAAATAGGTAAAGAACATAGTAATATGCATACTTTCGCCTGTATGACATATTGTCAGTGGAAAGATTCATTGGCACAATATTTGCAGTTGCTGCAAGAGAATAAACAATTTGATATAACAAAATAAACATATAACTATGCAAAAAGGAAACATTGGGGTTACTACAGAAAATATCTTCCCCGTAATCAAAAAGTTCTTGTATTCAGACCATGAGATTTTCTTGCGTGAAATGGTATCGAATGCTGTCGATGCGACACAGAAAATCAAGACACTTGCCGAGAAAGGCGACTTCAAAGGCGAATTGGGCGACTTGACCGTAAGAATCAGCATCGATAAGGATGCCAAGACGATTACAATCAGCGACCATGGAATAGGAATGACAGAGGAGGAGATTGACAAGTACATCAATCAGATAGCCTTTTCAGGTGTCAACGACTTCCTTGAGAAATATAAGGACAACGCCAACAACATCATTGGCCACTTCGGCCTCGGCTTCTATTCGTCGTTCATGGTGAGCGACAAGGTTGAGATTGTTACACGCAGCTATCGCGACGGCGCAAAGGCAGTGAAATGGAGCTGCGACGGTAGTCCGTCGTATGAGATTGACGATGCCGAAAAAGAGGGTCGCGGCTCAGACATAATACTGCATGTGTCGGATGATTGTAGCGAATATCTTGAAAAGGCTACAATAGAGGGACTTCTCAACAAGTATTGCAAGTTTATGGCTGTACCAGTGGCTTTTGGAAAGAAGACTGAATGGAAAGACGGCAAGATGGTTGACACCGACGATGACAATATTATAAATAATGTAGAGCCGCTTTGGACAAAAACTCCAAGCACGCTGAATGATGAAGACTACAAGAAGTTCTATCGTACGCTTTACCCAATGCACGACGAGCCAATGTTCTGGATTCACCTGAATGTTGACTATCCGTTCAACCTTACTGGTATTCTCTACTTCCCACGTATCAAGTCGAACATTGAGCTGCAGCGAAACAAAATTCAGCTATACTGCAACCAGGTGTTTGTCACCGACCAGGTAGAAGGCATTGTTCCAGAGTTCCTCACTCTGCTGCATGGCGTTATCGACTCGCCAGACATTCCGCTGAACGTAAGCCGTTCGTATCTACAGAGCGACCGTGACGTCAAGAAGATTTCGACCTATATCACCAAGAAGGTAAGCGACCGCCTGCAAAGCCTGTTCAAGGAAGAGCGCAAGAGCTTTGAGGAGAAATGGGATGACCTGAAGCTGTTCATCAACTACGGTATGCTAAGCGACGAGTCGTTCTACGACCGCGCCAAGGACTACGCCCTGTTTAAGGACGTTGATGGCAAATACTTCACATACGAGGAATACCGAACACTTATAAAAGACGAACAGACAGACAAGGAAGGACAACTGGTTTACCTCTATGCAACAAATGCCGAGGAACAGTATTCATACATTGAGGCGGCTAAGGCCAAAGGTTACAGTGTGCTGCTGTTCGACGGACAGCTTGACACCCCAACGGTATCAATGTTTGAGCAGAAGTTTGAAAAGAGCCGCTTCACACGAGTAGATGGCGACATAATCGACCGCCTCATACAAAAGGCCGATGACAAGAAGGACGTTCTTGCCACAGATCAGCGCGACAACCTGACCGAAGTGTTCAAGACACAATTGCCAAAACTCGAAAAGGCCGAAATATATGTAGATGTAGAAGCCATGGGCGAGGGTCAACAGCCTGTAGTAATTACACAAAGCGAATACATGCGCCGAATGAAGGACATGAGCCGATATCAGCAGGGAATGGGATTCTATGCCCAAATGCCCGACAGCTACAGCCTTGTGCTTAACAGCGACCATCCGCTTGTGAAAAAAGTTCTCGCCGACTGCGAGGCCAATACCTCAGAGGCTCTCAAGCCTATAGTTAGTGAGATAAAAGGACAGGAGGCAAGATTGGCCGCACTGCATCAGTCGCAGGACAAGAAAAAGCCAGAGGAAATTACCCAAGAGGAAAAGGACGACATGAGCAATACGCAAAAGGCAATCGAGGACGAGAAGAACAAGAAACGTGACATTATTGCAAATTATGCAAAAGGCAACAGCATTGTTCATCAGCTCATCGACCTTGCACTTCTGCAGAATGGCATGCTAAAGGGAGCGGCACTTGATGCATTCCTGAAGCGTTCGGTTGAACTCATAGGATAATTAATATACAATGGCGTTTTAGGTAGCCTAATAGTGAAAAATAACATGGAAAAGTCTGTTTCTATAGCTGAAACAGACTTTTTTTCATGCTTTTTTAAAAAAAGTGCCCGAAATATTTGGTTGATTGAAAAAAAGTGCGTACCTTTGCACCGCAATTAAGAAATGAGGGACATTCGAAGGTTCCGTAGCTCAACTGAATAGAGCATCTGACTACGGATCAGAAGGTTGTGGGTTTGAATCCCGCCGGAATCACTTTCGACAACTCATGATTGAAAAAATAATACGGATTGGTTCCGTAGCTCAACTGAATAGAGCATCTGACTACGGATCAGAAGGTTGTGGGTTTGAATCCCGCCGGAATCACACAAGGGAGTCTTCGGACTCCCTTATTTTTATTGCTCCCAATGTGATTATTAGTATATTTCATAATACAACAACTGGTTACAAAGAATGATACAAGGAACCATTTTTACTTTATTGAATATATGGCTGACATAAAGATTTTGGTTTGTTCACACAAAAAAGCAAAGCTGCCCGTATGTGATAGCTTTTTCCCAATCCAGGCAGGTGCTGCCCTACACGATTCTATAGCTGACTATACCGCCGACAACACAGGCGACAATATTTCGGCAAAGAATCCTAACTTCTGCGAGCTTACATGCCACTATTGGGCATGGAAAAACATTCATGCCGACATAATAGGACTAAACCACTATCGACGCTTTTTCGATTTTGAGCGTCGTTGGCCTTCGTTTTCTCCAGACAGGAGCTTTGCCAAAATCGACTTTTTGAACAAACCTTACCAAATGCCCGATTTGGAGTTGACGCTTGGCAAGTGCGACATTATCTTACCTTCTAAACGCCATTATCCATACGATGTTGCCACTCAATACGCCTTATTCCATTTGGTGAATGATTTCATGGTGTTGCGTGAAGTAATAAGCGATTTCACACCTGACTACCTCGCTGCCTTTGACGACTTGATGTATCGTCAGAATGGTTATTCAGGCTACAATATGTTCATAACACGATGGCAACATTTTGACGGTTATTCGCAATGGCTTTTCAAGATACTATTTGAAGTGGAGCGAAGGGTAAAGCTATCGCCATATCCTGACCAGGCTCGCATTTTCGGATACATGTCAGAACGCCTTATAAATGTATATTGCATACGTCACAAGCTGCGCATAAAATATGTGCCGGTAATAATGCCCATTGAAGACCACTTCGTCAATCCAAGCAATGTGGCCTACACTTTGAGAAGGTGGAAAAACAACATAATATTCAAATTAGTGAAGTACACTTAGTTGAACACTCATACAATATACTTGAGTCACTCATGACTGGTGTGAAGGAATTCGCGATTCTTGCGGTCGATATGACGCATGCCCTTTATCATCTTCCAGGCAAGCAGTGGCAGGCGCGTCATATTACCTAAAAGAGCCATCGTGCGCATTTGTCGCGGTATGGCAAGCAACAACGACATACAGAGCACAACAAACAAGACAATCCATTTTAAACTCCAACATGGCGTGAGCATAATGCTAAGAACAGCCAATATGAAGGAAAGTACCAAAAGCACTGAACGAGGAATGAGCATTTGCTGCAACGTCTTGTCGATATAATTGACATTGCCTTTCACTATTGCCTTGGGAAGATAAGGCAACATGGTCAAAAGACAATTGACCTGAGCCGACATCCAACGCTGGCGTTGGCGCTGGAAGTTCTCCTCGTTGCTGACTTTCTGGTCATAAACAGGAATGTGCTCCGCATACTTTATGTAGAAGCCCTGCTTAAGCAACATAACTTCCAATTCACGGTCTTCACCTGCCGTGGAAAGAGTGCAGACATTTGACTTAAACCATGCGAAATCGAAACACATGCCAGAACCAATAAGTGCCGACGAAAGACCAATTGCATTGTGAGACTTGCGGAATAGGGTATTGTTGATTTCCTCGCTGATGCCATCAAGCATCGACACTGCACCGTCGGCGTTCTTGGCGCATCGATGACATTGTATTGCCCTATAGTCCATAGTGTTGGCTACACCATTTAATAGGCTGAGGAAATCAGGATTGACTACATTATCAGCATCAAGCACTACAACATAGTCATAACCAGAAGTGACATTGGCCATGGCAAACCGCAGTGCCTTGGCCTTTGAACTGCGCTTGAAAGAAGGGAGCAACAGGGTGACGGGCAACTGCCTTAAACGATTGTTGGTAGTGTCTTGCTGATGGTCGGAAATGACCATCACATGATATTTGTCGGAAGGATAGTCCTGCTTGAGAAACTGTTCAACAGAGTGTACTATTACCTTGTCTTCATTATATGCCGGATAAAGAATAAGAAAAGACGACTTGTGGCCATCACTCTTTGGCGGATGCGGTTTTCTGCGACATACGACATGCACAAAGGCGTAGAAAGCGACATAGGAAACTGACGACGCTATAGTCAGCCACAGTGCAATGTCGAAAAAGTGGATATAGTGCCAAAACATATCGTTAATCCTGTGTTTTATTTGTTCTTGTTGATGTAACGCTTCTTGCCGCTCAACAATGTAGGTATGTTGAACAATGACTTTATCATAATGAGGGGGGCCATGAAAAAGGCCCGCTCCCAGCGTTTATCAACAAGGTAGTTAGGAGTGGCAACGGCAAACACCAGCAGAATCAAAGCTGCCAAAAACCACCATTTGACCGCAAGAGTAAAATAAATATTCGGCAGAACAATACTCATCAATACTATTACTCCCATCATGATGGTGCGTGGAATGAGCATCCATTGCAATATCTTGTCTATCAAGTCATACTGCTTATTGAATATTGCTTTGGGAAGATACTTAAAATTGTTGAAGAAGGAATAGAACTGTGTCGTAGCCCAGCGACGACGCTGACGATTGAAATCGTTGATGCTTCGGGTCTTTTCGTCAAAGACGAGTATGTGGTCGAAATAATCTACGTAGATGTGCTGACGTATTAGCAGTGCTTCAAGTTCTTTGTCTTCACATGCAGCATTGGTATTTACAATATTGTCCTTAAACCAGTTGAAGTCGAAAACCATTCCTGAACCGGAAATGGCAGAAGACAGCCCTACGGCAATATGGCCAAGACGGAATATGGAGTTGTTGATTTCTTCGAATGTGGCATCGAGCATGGCAAACGATGTATCGCGGTTTTTCGACAAACGATGGGTTTGTATGGCCTTGGTTCCTGCATATTCATAGGCATTGTTTATTTCGTCAAGAAATTCAGGAAGGACAATGTTGTCGGCATCAAGAACTACGACGAGGTCGTAAATCTTGAATTGCGGAAGATTGTTGACAGCATATTGCAGCGATTTCACTTTGGTACTATGTTTGAAGTTGGGTGTCAGCAGGGTAATGGGGTACTGAGCCAAACGGAAATTGGTCATTTCCGACTGGCGGTCGGAAATGACTACAACGTCAAACAAACGCTGAGGATAGCTTTGTCCCAATACCGACTTTACCGTCCTTTCAATCACGTCGTCGTTTTTGTACGACGGTATCAGAATGATGAAACGGTTGAGGCGTTTTGTCTTAGGTATTTCAGGCCTCTTGACAAACTGCGATGCAAACGCAAAGAATGTCATGTAAGCTACTGTCAATGCCATGAGAACAAAGAGCACGGCGTCAATTATGAACAAAATCTTCCAAAATATCATAGTCTAAAAAAATCTATTATGCCCTTAATCGTAGCCTTGGCCAGGTCAAAACGCCTACGGGCAACATGAAACACAAAGTCTTTAACAGATGCAACAAGCAGCAGATATGCAAGGGTGAAAAACCTTGTCGGACAAGGTACATTACGTTTTGCAAAAAGCATGCGATTGCGAGTCATATAATAGGTACGAAGCGGACTGTCGGCTCCTGTCGTTTGGCTTTCCTTATGATACACGGTACACATTGGCTCATACCATATTTCATAGCCATGCCTACGCAGCATCAACGACCAGTCGAGTTCCTCATAATAAAGGAAATAACATTCAGGCATTAATCCTGAACGTAGAATGGCTTCACGTCTGACAAGCATGGCTGCACCATGGGCGTAGGGTGTGGTATGGGCATGGTCGTACTGACCATGGTCGGCCACAGCAAAACCAATGGCCCTATTGCGAAGTGTGATGGCTGACAGCTTTGTATAGCCTGCAAATTGTATAGACTGCTTGTCAAAGAAGAACTTTATTTTTGGACAAACCATTCCCGTCTTTTCCGACGACTCCATACGCTTAACAAGTTCACCCAATTCATTGACGTCGAATACGGTATCGTTATTCACGAAAAAGACATATCGGCCATGCGAATGTTTGAAGCCAAGGTTATTTCCACCGGCGAAACCCAAATTTTCGTCACTGCGGACAACTGTGGCAAACGGATATTTTGAAGCCAATACCGATGCTTCATCTTCAAGCGAGGCATTATCAACCACAATTACCTCTGTCTGCGAATCGACCGAAGCAATTGAATCAAGCAACGAGCATGTATCGCCAAGCCCATTGTAATTGATTGTTATGATTGAAATCCTACACTCTTGATGCACGTTTCTTTTCTAATTTTAATAGTTTACGTTTATTTTGCTTTTCCAATTGCGCTGTCTCCCATTCATTCCATTCGTTTTCTATGCGAGGCAGGATATAGACTATGGTCAATCCGCCGTAAAACAGAATGATGTTTGGAAACTGCATCAGCACTTGGTTGGCATAACCTCCAAGGTGGAGAGAGATGAAAGCGCAGGTGAATGCAGCACCGACACCTCTGATAGAAGGATTTTTAAGTCTAAAGAAGACTATCCAACACGCTCCAATAAACATTATGAGTGAAGTGACAACAAATGTTGTTATGCCAATGACACCTGTTCTTACCCATATATACACATACTCTGAGTCGGGTGGAATATACATCATGAGTTTGAGCTTGTGGTAAGGAGCCACATCGGCTGCTTCCACGCCAATGCCAACTCCCCAAGGGGCATCTTTCATGTACTTGGTTAGTGCTTCCTTGTTTAAGTCGCGTACATTTTTTGATGCATCGTTCTTGTCGAAAGCAGTACGCATACGACGAATCATGGAATTGCTTCCACCTATTTTAGTAAATGCAAGTATAAAGACAAACGACCCAAAAATCAAGAATACTGGAATGATGACCTTCAACGATTTTGATAGTACCATATATACAGAGAAACCTGCAATGAAACAAAAGATGGCAGTGCGCGTACCGGAAGCAAACATGCCCCAAAGACAAGCAAGAGCTGTAACGACAAAGAATACCTTTTGCCATCTGATTTTTGATGTCAGCGCAAGTATGAAGAATACGATGGAACTTGAAGCCATGTTTATTCCATAGTTGGCAGCATCAGTAAATATTGAGAAATAGCGGATGATGCCATTTACAAAATGTGTGCGTCGAGCTGTTATAAGAAACCGGTTTTCATACGCATTGAAACCAATGTTCTTCTGTTTCCAGGCCCAATATACTGAAAATAGGGACAATATTGCAAAGAAAATGATGAAATTGTTGATTTTCTTTGGACTTGACACATATAAACAGAAAACCAGAAAGGCATACAGCAACTGGAAGGCCATAAGACGGATGCCCGTAAACCAAATCATGAAATTCATGCCCAACCCGCATATGTCGTTGAAGAACTCAATACAGCAGAAACCACACCACAGAAATAGGGCAAACAACATGACATTGCCCATATAAGAGAGTTTGAATTCCTTGTTGTCAATCAATGCAACGACAATAAGCATTATTTCTATCAGCTCAGTATGCAATGATATGGGAAGAAACAGCATGTCGCATCTGTTGGCATACATCAAGAAATAATTGACAATCATGAGCAAATAGAACAACAGCATCTTGTATCTGAAAGCAAGCATTACCATAACTCCCATCACAGGTAGTATGCATACAATGGCAAAAGCCGCTATTCCTGATGTCCACAGATTGAATATGGCAATTGCGAAAAGGAGAAAGAGCACAAAGGCTCTCCCTCCATTCTCGCGAGTGTAATTTTTTATGTTGCTGTTGCTTGCCATTAACTTGCGTGACTATTTTCTGTTGCTGTAAGTCCTAATTGTGAAATGCGATAGATGAAATTGCTGAATCGGGTGTAAGGCGGAAGTTGTCCTACAAACTCCTCTACAGCATAGCGATTGGTTTCCGTCAGATACATGTACAATGTATTTTTGTCTTCCATCTGCGATTGCAATTCCTTCAATGCCTTTTGGTCAATGTCTTTCCATGTACGATTGGCTCTTGTTACCATCAGGTTTATCGTACCCATATTAAGCAGCGACGACGGAATAGAGTGGTCGTTGAGGTTGGGATATTCTATTATCGCTATTTCTTCAGGCAGAATGTCAGGACATAAGTCTTTTATGCTTGTTGACATTATATACTTGCTGTCGTCGGCAAGGAAGTCTTCATCGTATGTGAGGCGGCGCACCTGAAGACCTATGGATATCCAATAGTTCTCAAGCTCCTGTGCCAAATAGCTCTTTCCGTTCACAGAGTCAGTGGATATCAAATTCAACACATTCTGTTGTCCCATCTTGAAATGTGGCAGCAACGCCTTGCTGAGCTGATGCAAAGCCATGTCGCCAATGGTCTTGTTGTAGCGACGGTATCTGAGGGTGCTTTCCTTAGGATAGCAGCCCAACACAGGAATCTTGGTTATCCTCTCTGAACGCATGCGGTCACGCAGAGTGCGGTCGAGAAGTTCAATCAAGAAGAAATATACCGTAACGAATATGAACGTCAACAAATATGCGCTCATCAGCACCATTAGCCTGTTGGTAGGCAATGCGTTGAGCGGGAAAAGTGGCGGATTAAGCACCCTCAACGTAGCAGTTGTCATTTGCAGATTTCGCTGACGCAGACGTGCGGCATTTAGCGCACTCAACATGTTCATATAGTTGGTTTCAACAAAACCTATATGCCGGTCTTTACGGCCCAATGTTGCACCAATGGGAGAGAAATACAAGAACTGCTTGTCGATATTTTGACGCATGATGTCTTGTGCTGACATTCGTGCCTTTGTTTCCTCGAAAAGAAGAACCTGCTCGAGCCATTTGCCAATGAGTTCTTGTGATTTCACACCTTGCTCCGGATTATTATTACTTTGCTGAAGGTCGTATGTAAGTGTCTTCACCTTGTCGGTAGTTTCCTTTAATGCCTTTTGGGCATTTGCGAGCTCAATTTGTGATTCTACGTCATTGGCGCCGCCTTCACTTGACATAAGGCGCAAATTGGATATGCGCGACTGTAATTTTGATATTTCCTTAATCTTGTCAGTAAAATCCTTATTGGAACGGACTTTCTCAGTGCGACTGCCAAGCTGGGACTCAAGATAATCAATCATTGCTTTTGTCACCGTATAGTTCATCAAAAGGTCGTTGTCTGACACCTGTTGTTCACCTTCAAGACTGGCAACTATTTTTGTTTGTTCTTCATAGTTGATGATACGGTTTTTCACGTTGTAGGCAATCAAGTCGTCTTCAGCAGCACAGAGCATGTTATATAGTCTGGCAACTTGGCTTTCGAAATACTTGATGACGTTGTTGGTTTCGCCATAGCGAATCTGCTGATATTGGCGTGCAAACACATCGTTGAGAATATCCAATGTGTTGTATGCAATACCTGCATCGTTGGCTGAATAGCCAATATTGATGATGTCGCTTTGTGACAGTTGGTTTACCTTCAGTCGAGAAGTTATGCTGTTTAAGCCGAAATAAGGATGATAGTTGGTGAGACAAAAAATGTAGTTGTCACGCGACGGCTTTTCATAAGCCTTAAGATTGGTGTAGGTGGCCGTCTCGCTTTTCCTGTTTATCAATGCCTTGACTTCGGCGGGAACACTTGCATTAAGTTCGCGAAAATGTTCGGCTGAGATATAATTGTTGTCTTTGCGTTCGTTGCCATACATCATGCAACGGGCAAAAAGGCGAAGAGACACCTCGTGAATAGTGTTGTCAGTCGATATAATCAATATCAAATTGTTTATATTTATTTGGGCATTTCCTCCTGCCGTACCAGTACCACCTTCAATGTTGTAACCCGTAATCATACCTGTATAGATTGTCGTATTAGTGTCATACTGTCGCTCCATATTCCGAGTCATAAACCATGACACGACGAGGGCAATCATTGGCAATATGGCCAAATACCAACGAATGCGATACAAAAACCTTACTATATATCTGAATATGTCCATCTTTATTTTTTTAGAAGTTAAACAACAGTGTTACAAAAATTATTTCTTTGTTGCCTTCTCAGCGTATTTACTTGACTTATTTTTTTTTTGTTCCTGCTTTTCAGCCTTTTTATCAGCCTTTTCCAGTTCATTTAGCTTCTTATTGTCCTCATCTATTTCTCTCTTTATCTGTTTTTGAATAATCTTATGTTCTTTGTCCAATTCCTTTTGGGTCTTTTCCACCTTATCGTCAAGTGTGATGTCGGTAGTTGTATTGGTAATAATTGGTGTATGCGTGAGCAATTCCAATGTCAATATGTCTGTAGTGATTTGCGTTTGCAGGTTCTGATATGTTGCTACTGCTGTGTTTTCTTCTTGTTTAGTCGATGCAAACTGTTCGATGCTCATATTGCCTTTTACAAAATCTTCTTGGTTGAGAGCACCGGCACCTTGGTATATGGCAGCATTCTCGCTTGCCGTTTTCAGCAAGACAAGATCGTTGGTTATTTTAATCCATAGTGATGCTATACGAAGTTTAAGCTGGTCAAATGCGGCGTCTTTTTGAATTTGTATTTTGTCAACCTCAAGTCGCTTTCGCCTAACCGCAGCTTTCAAGTCAAGAATGTCTTCAACAGGTATGGAAAGGCTTGCACCAATATTCCAATAACTCTGCTCTGAACCTTGATATTGATAAAGTACAGGACTATAGGTGGAGGAGTTGTTTCCCCACATGTCGGCCTTACCATATCCATAGCTTGCATGACCTTGAATATACGAGAAAATGTGCCTTTTTTGCTTTTCAACCTCGGCTTGCGCTATCTGCTGTTCTTTTGCGAGTAAGAGAATGTCGGGATTTGCCTTGGCATTCTCAAACAACACAGCCAAAGGAGGCAAGTGAAAATTAGTGAGGTTAAACTCGTTGTTTTCACTTGAATCAAAGAATCCTGCATTTATGCCACTCTTGTCGTACTGACCAAAAGCTGGCGTAAATGCGATATAAGAAAACAGGGCAAACAATGCAAGTTTTTTTCTATTCATTCCGATGGTGTTAATGTTATTGGTAATTTGGTTATAAACGACGCAGATGCAATATTATACGTTCTCTTTTTGTATGAAAGCCGTCAATGTTCTGAGAATGATTTTCATGTCAAGAACAAAATTATATGTCTGACCATATTTTATGTCAAGCATCTTGCGCTCTTCGGCAGACATGTTGCCTCCTTTGCCTCGCTCTTCTACTTGCCATAAGCCAGTGAGGCCTGCAGGAGCCATGAATCTGTCGATGCTGTCATCTGACGTCAATCGTTCTGCTTCATAGAGTGGGAGAGGACGGTTGCCTACAATCGACATGTCGCCATGCAGAATGTTTATCAATTGTGGCAATTCGTCAATGCTGTATTTACGAATAAAAGCTCCGACCTTTGTTACACGTGGGTCGTTCTCAATTTTCACAAACGCATTCTTTACGTCTTCCGTCTTCTTTTTGTTGAATTCGCCTTCGGCCACAACAAAGTCGTCGCCTACCAGCATCACTTCATCATCGCTTATCAGCATGTCGGCACCCATTAAATCGTCATTCACACAGCTAAAATCATCAACCAATGAAGTTCCTCCATTGTTGTCGGCGGCGGATTTATTGTGCATTGCGTACTGATTCTGCGACTTGCTCAATTCCTTCAGTTGCTTGTCGGCATCAACATACATGCTTCGGAATTTCAGAAAATCAAAAACAGTATAGTTGGTACCTACTCGCTTTGACCTGAACAGTACAGGACCTTTGCTTTCAAGCTTTATGGCAATGGCGGTAATTAAAAACACTGGTGACAAAACGACAAGTCCAATTACCGAAAAGACTATGTCAAACAGTCTTTTCCATACAGGAATCTTGAAACGAAGAATCTTGAATTTAGGAACCACAGTTTCAAACAAAATGTCTTCGCGGTCGGAGATAAACTGTATCTTCTTGTTGATTTCTGTTACAGATGCCTTTTTGTCTAATGTGTCGTTGATGCCACATTGCTGATAGTGCTGTCGCTCTTCATCCGACATTTTGTCTGTAAGAAGAATGACATAAATATTGGGACATTTATTCTTCAGATAGGTGATTTCTGCAACATCCTTCTTCTGTTCGTTACGCTCAAAAAACAGAATATAATGTTCATTATGGACACCCGGCATACAAAGCTTCGCTGCATCTTTGTATGTTGTTGTCATACGAACTAATTGGCCGGGAACATACTTTAGACGTTCACGGGTGTTTTGGTTGTCACCAAGATATACTACACCTATCATATATATAGTATTAATTTGGTAGAATCTTTTTAACTCTTATCTTCAACTCCATTGGATTGAAAGGCTTAACTATATAGTCAACGGCTCCAATCTCCAAAAGGCGGATGCGCTCGTTAGTGCTGTCTTCGCTACTTAACATGATGACAGGTATATGTCTGAACAACTCATTCTGCTTTATCCATTCCAAGAAATCATCGCCCCTCATGCCCGGCATTCTTATGTCAGAGATTATCAAGTCAGGCGTATTGCCCGACTGCAACCATTTTACACCTTGGAGTCCATCGGGTAACCACTGGACTTCATAATCGCTCATAAGATAGATGGAGAGAACTTTGGCTATTGTCTCCTTGTCGTCAAGAATAAGTATCTTCTTTTTCATAATTGCTTTTTATAATTGTATATTTGTTAAATTATAGTATAAAGAAACCATTATTTGGAATCTTAGATTTTATTGACAAGTGCAAAGGTAAAAAATATTTTGATATAATGTACATTTATCAACAAAAAAAATGCGTTTTTTTGAAAAAAAAATTATTTAATCATTTTTTTGGGGGGAATTTGTGTAGAAAAGCGTATTATAAGCGTTAAAAATAAAATATATGGCAAACAGATATTTATTAGGTTTTGATATTGGCAGCAGTTCTGTAAAAGCATCACTCGTCAATGCCGACTCAGGTAAGTGCGTAGCATCTGCATTTTATCCCGAACGCGAAGCTCCTATTAAAGCAGTTAAAACCGGCTGGGCTGAACAAGACCCACAAATGTGGTGGGACAACGCAAAGTTGAGTTTAAAGAAAATAATGGCCGAATCGAATGCCAAGGCAGAGGAAATAAAGGCCATTGGTATATCATATCAAATGCATGGTTTAGTATGTGTGGACAAGAATCTCAAGCCACTGCGCCCTTCTATCATTTGGTGTGATTCCAGAGCAGTTCCATATGGCGATAAGGCATTTCACAACATTGGTACAGAAACATGTTTGAAGCATTTGCTTAACTCGCCAGGTAATTTTACAGCTGCAAAATTGGCTTGGGTTAAAGAAAACGAGCCTGAACTCTACGAAAAAATCTACAAGGTTATGTTGCCGGGCGATTATATCGCCATGAAGTTGGGCGGAGTGCCCACAACTACAGTTAGTGGATTGAGTGAAGGCATGTTTTGGGATTTCAAGGAAAACAAAGTAGCCGATTTCCTTATGGATTATTTTGGATTCGACAACGCTTTGCTTCCAAATATTTACCCAACATTTAGCGTCCAGGGAGAAGTGACCGCCGAAGCTGCCGCTGAGACAGGATTGCTTGAAGGTACACCTATTTCTTATAGGGCTGGAGACCAACCAAACAATGCCGTTAGCCTCAACGTGTTCAATCCAGGCGAAATAGCCTCTACTGCTGGTACATCAGGTGTGGTTTATGGTGTATTAGGCGACATTAATTATGACAAAAAGAGTAGAGTAAACACCTTTGCACACGTTAACCATGAGGTTGACAAGACCCGCCTTGGTGTATTGCTTTGCATCAATGGAACAGGCATACTGAATGCTTGGGTAAGAAGAAACATTCTTTCTTCGGGCATTGGTTATGCTGAAATGAACGAACTTGCATCAAAAGTAGCAATTGGCAGTGAAGGTGTAAGTGTGATTCCTTTTGGCAATGGTGCTGAGCGTGTATTGGAAAATAAGGAAATAGGCTGTTCGATAAATGGTCTAAGTTTCAACAAACACACAAGTGCACATATTGTTAGGGCAGCACAAGAAGGCATCGTATTCAGCTTCTGCTACGGAATGGAAATAATGCAGCAAATGGGCATGGACATTAAGAAAATTCATGCAGGAAAGGCCAACATGTTCTTGAGCGATATTTTCAGACAAACATTGGCTGGCGTAAGTGGAGCAACCATTGAATTGTACGATACAGACGGTAGTGTAGGAGCTGCAAAGGGTGCAGGTATTGGTGTTGGTATTTACAAAGACAACAATGAGGCATTCTCTACACTTGACAAGCTTATGGTAATCGAGCCGGAAGAAGCTAAACGTTCAGAGTATCTGAATGCTTATTCAGAGTGGAAGAGCCAATTGAACAAATTGAATCAATAATAACAAAAAAAGAAGTCCGTGATAAGCGGACTTCTTTTTTTGTTATTCTATGAACTGTTTGATTCGCTGTTCTTCAGACAACTTGCAAATAAGAAGAGTGTCATCGTTCTCTGCTACGATATAGCCGTCAAGACCTTGTATGACTACTTTTTTCTCTTGCAGTGTATGGACCATACAGTTGTTTGATTCATACATTTGAATGTCATTTCCAATACATCCGTTACCGTACAAATCTTTTTTGGTCTGCTCCAACAATGAACCCCAAGTCCCCAAGTCGCTCCAACCGAAATCACATGGACATACGAATATTTCTTCAGCTTTTTCCATTATGGCATAATCCACGGAGATGCTTTCGCACGTAGGGAATACCCTGTCTATTTCAGACTGTTCATTTTCTGTTCCATAAATTGGCAACAAAGATTCGAATATTTTCGACATCGAAGGTTGATATACCCTGAAAGCATTTACTATGGTACTCACATTCCACAAGAATATACCAGAGTTCCAATAGAAATTATTCTTTTTTATATACTGTTGCGCTGTGGCCAAATCAGGCTTTTCACGGAATGAATCAACCCTGTAAATGTCTTTGCTCCTAAGCGAACTGGATGTGAGGTCAGCCTGAATATATCCATATCCTGTTTCAGGACGGGTAGGCTTAATGCCTAATGTCACAATAGAATCTGTCTCACTGGTAAATCGCAATCCATCTTTTATAACACGTTTAAATTCTTCAGTATTGGTTACAAGATGGTCACTTGGCGCAACGACTATGTTTGCTTTAGGGTCGATAGATTTAATCTTCCAGCTTACGTAAGCAATACATGGGGCGGTGTTTCTGCGACATGGCTCACATAGTATATGTCCTTCAGGCAACAGTGGGAGTTGTTCTTTTACAATGTCAACATACTTGACATTAGTGACAATCCACGTGTTTTCAATGTCACAAATGCCGTCATACCGTTCAACAGTCATTTGCAATAATGATTTGCCTACGCCTAAAACATCAATAAATTGCTTAGGCATTTCGCCGGTACTCATTGGCCAGAACCTACTGCCGATACCTCCAGCCATAATTACCAAATGAATCTTTCTTTGTGCCATAATCAATGATTTATTTTAATATCTGGCAAAGGTACAAAAAAATATTTTCTTTCCAAAAAAAAAACTTGTAAATTTACTGTTTTGTTGCATTCTTATGTTTTATGAATGCCTTTATGGCAAAATATGCAACGCAAAGGGCTACTATGGATAGTATTATTATTTTTATGTATTCTGAATACTCTTCAATCTTGTCATTGAGCTGGCTCTCAGGCACAATGGAGTGCAAATACCATCCCAGTGCAGCAAGAATGGAATTCCATACTCCAGCACCAATGGTTGTATATAGCAGGAATTTGCCAAAGTTCATTTTTGCTAATCCTGCGGGAACTGAAATAAGTTGCCTTATTACAGGTATAAGACGTCCTGTTAGTGTAGCCACAACACCATGGTCGTCAAAATACTTCTCGCTTTTCTTAACCTTATCCTCGTTTATCAAGCATAGCTTGCCCCATCGGCTTCGTGCAAATCTATAAATTATCGGCCTTCCCAAATAATATGCTGCGGCATAGTTTATAGCTGCACCGAGGTCAGCACCAATAGTGGCAAACAAAATGACTAAAAAGACATTTTGATATCCTGCAGCTGCATGGTATGCGGCCGGTGCCACAACAACTTCTGAAGGAAATGGAATGACTGTACTCTCAATCAACATCAAGAACAAAATAGTTCCATAGTTTAAGTTTGCTAATAATGACGATAAATTCATTCGAAATATTTATTTGTTGTTTTTAATATATTCACAATATTCGGTTGGCTTCATTCCTTCGGGGAAGAGATGATGCAAGGTCATTTCGGCCTCCTCAGGACTCCTTTCGACTGACATTTTAAGATATTTCAGGAATTCTTCGTCTTTGCCGAGGTCATAGCAATACAAGGCATAATATGAGATTCCGAAATCTATGGTTTCATCTTCAAAAGGAAAGTGGTCATGCATAATCTGGTATGCCATGTCAGTGAGATTGTTCTCATAGAGCACAACGCTTGCCTTTAATACATTGACGCTGTGATAATGACATTCTTTCAGCATATTGGCTAAAGTCACCAAGCCATCTTGTTCCTTACCTGATTCCAAAAGCACGTAACCTTTCAACATGTCAACATGATACTTGTCAACATACTTGCTGAGTTTTGAGAGTTTTTCCAAGTAATGCATCGCATGTTCTTCTTCGTGGATATGGCTGAATGCCAATGCCATATTTTCGTATATAGTACACAATTGTTCTGGCTCACCTGAAGAGCATCGTTCAGCCATGATGTAAGACATAAGTGCTTCGGCATTTTTGGAAAGACTCATGAAGCAGTAACCAAGTTGAACATATCCGTTGGGGTCATAATTATATTTTGCGATATAAGCCAAATAATAATTTATGGCTTCATTATATTGGTATAATTTTGTCAATGCCTGTGCCTTGCACATTAGACCATGTGGGTTGTCGGGAGTCACAGCAAGCGAGTATTCGCTGCTTGTGAGGGCATCCGAAACCTTATCGTTAATTAGCTGGGCACATGACATCATATTCCAATATTTGTGTTCGTAAGGATTCTTGTCAATTGCCTTGTTCAGCAAGGCTTCCACTTTTTCAATTTCTCCAAACGAACTTAATATCTTGACTTTAAGCTCAATATAGTCGTCTGTATTTTTGTTTTCTACCCGTCGAATCCATTTGTCGCCCATATCAAAATAGTTATAGTCAACGAAAATGTTTGTTGCGTCAAGAATACAGCAGTCCAACTCTTCATCTTCAGCCATATCCAATGCTTCTTCAAACAGCATGTCCGCCATTTCGGGTTCATTCTTGGCCAAGTGAATCTCTGCCTTAATGAAGTAATAGTCGATGCTTTTCTCGCTAAATCTATCTATATATTTTTCTGCACCTATAATGTCATCCATATCAATACATTTTCTGACTTTATAAGTAATGGGACCCGGTGCATCAGGAAAAAGTGACAATGCATAATCTGCAGTTTTATCTGCTTCTTGGTCTTTATGCATTAGGTTATAATAATCAATAATATCAGTCAAATCGTCGGCATCCAAATAAATTGGATGCCCCGATTTGAATGACTCTTCAAATGATTTCAGATTATCTCTGAATTCGTCGTTGTTGAAAAATTCTTCGTCTATTTGCATTTACTTATTAATCTTTGCCCATGTATCTTTAAGTCCTACAGTACGGTTAAACACAAGATTGTCGGCTGTAGAATCCAAATCCATGGTAAAATATCCTATTCTTTGGAACTGCAGGAAATCGCCGGGATTCTTTTCCTTGAGGTACTCTTCTACATAACAGTTGTCAAGAACCTTTAGTGAATCGGGATTCAACAATGCTCTGAAGTCACGCTCGTCGGCCGAAGGATTCTCTACATTGAAGAGACGGTCGTAGAGTCTAACTTCTGCTTTTATACAGTGGGCTACGCTAAGCCAGTGGAGAGTGCCCTTGACTTTACGGTTGGCTCCCTCCATACCGCTTTTGCTAAGTGGGTCGTATTCAGCAAAAACCTCTACGACATTACCTTCCTCATCTTTTTTGCAACCCGTACATTTTATAATATAGGCATTTTTGAGTCGCACCTCTTTACCTGGTGAAAGTCGGAAGAACTTCTTTGGAGCATCTTCCATAAAATCTTCACGCTCAATCCAAAGTTCACGTCCGAATACTATCTTGTGGGTTCCGTCGGCTTCATTCTCAGGGTTGTTCACAGCTATTAGTTCTTCGGTCTGTCCTTCCGGATAGTTCGTCAAAATCAATTTCACCGGATTGAGGACTGCCGAGACACGGCAAGCCTTCTTGTTCAAATCGTCGCGTACGGCAGCTTCAAGCAGAGCATAGTCGTTTAAAGCATCAAACTTGGTGTAACCAATAGAGTCGATGAAGTTGCGGATGCTTTGGGCTGAATAACCGCGACGCCTCATTCCACAAACTGTAGGCATTCGTGGATCATCCCAACCGTTTACAAGTTTTTCGTCCACGAGGGTATGAAGTTTTCGCTTGCTCATTACAGTATATGTAAGGTTAAGCCTATTGAATTCTATCTGGCGTGGACGATTATCTCCCATATTCTCTGTCTCACCGCGCATTTCTTTCAACAGGTCGATAAACTTGTCATACAAAGGACGATGAGGAACAAACTCCAACGTACATATAGAGTGGGTTACACCTTCAAAATAGTCACTTTGTCCATGGGCAAAGTCATACATTGGATAAGCATGCCATTTAGTACCCGTACGATGATGTGGTGTATGTATTATGCGATATATAACCGGATCACGGAAATGCATGTTCGGATTAGCCATGTCGAGCTTTGCCCTTAATACCATCGAACCTTCTACAGCCTCTGCTGTATTCATTTGTTCAAACAGCTTTAAGCTTTCTTCAACAGGTCGGTCACGGTAAGGACTTGCTACTCCTGGTGAGGTTGGAGTACCTTTCTGTTGTGCTATTTGTTCTGAAGTTTGCTCATCAATATATGCCAAACCATTCTTAATCATCCAAATGGCAAAATCCCATAACTGCTGGAAATAGTCGGAAGCATAGTAAACATTACCCCACTTAAATCCAAGCCACTGAATGTCATGAAGTATTGAGTCAACATATTCAGTGTCTTCCTTTGAGGGATTAGTGTCGTCAAAACGCAGATTGCAGACTCCATTATAACGTTCTGCTACTCCAAAATCCATGCAAATGGCTTTGGCATGACCTATGTGAATATATCCATTTGGCTCAGGTGGGAAACGAGTCTGTATTCGACTACTGTTCTTTCCTTTGGCCAAATCGCCTTCTACCATTTGCTCAACGAAACTAAGGCTTTTCTTTTCTTCGCCTTCGATAATTTTCTTTTCTTCCATTGTATTTCTGTTATCTGTAATTCTTTATTTTCATTATTAATAAGGTGTACCAATCACTTAGTGTACAAGTCAATGCCAGCGGCCTTATACCATTGCATATTCTTAATCCTATTGTTCGGGTCGAACGACGGCATATCTTCGTATTGGTCTAATGGGAAAAACATGCTCATTCCGCCATAATTCTCCTCTGTTACCTCAAAATCATCAATCCAAAAATAAGATGTCATCCATCTTTCGCTTGGCTTACGATAAACTACGGCTGCATCAAACGCCTGTTTCCATTCACGATAGACATTATCTGACGTATTGTTTGAAAATACATTTTGCATGTCAAACATAATTGGCTGTCTCAATCCGTTCTTTCCTATCCATTTATAATAATATATGACAGATTTAGTGTTTATAGGGTAGGGGAGGTTTTCTCCCATAATTATTTTTTTTGTGACTGAAGCCAAATTGTCCATGGCTGCTGTATTAATTACAGAAGTTGGTATTTGAACTTTTTTTCCGCTATAATCGTATAAAACATGCTTATTCATAATGTCAGCCATTTGTGAGCAATAATCTGTAGCTGTGCTGTACATGTATGGCATGATTTCTTTATAAGGGATGCCTGTACTTGGTGTTTCTGAAGGCGAACCAATGATATATTTGGTACTGTTGCGCATTTCAAATGCAACTTCTGCGCACTGCAAAAGACAACAGTCGCCAACAATAAAGTCAAACTTGGAAGGCAGTGACTCAAACACCATGGCAAGGGTAGGGAAATTAATCCATTTGTCGCCAGACATCGAAGCACCACCATTATTGTCAGGACCGTATGCTCTTGTTGAAATGGAGTCATTGTCAATAAACCAACCAGTGCAATGCCCCCAAAACACAAAGCCATAGCTTTTGGCTGTATTTTCATTCATCACCGATGTTAACAGTGTTTTCATCATATTCGGGCTGGTCATGTAAAAATCGTTGTCAAAAATAGTCTGCGATTCTATTGCGCCGTTTTTCACAACCATAGTTTTGGGCTTCGTATTATTATTGTCAACCAGCAATACAGCAACGTTGTTTTCTCCTATGCCAGCCGTTCCGGCAATAATGTCATTGACGTTATCCTCTACGTCATCCGACAATGAATTGTCACCGGAAATATAGAAGATGACAGTTCGGTCGAAACGAGGTTCAACATTGTCTTCGTTGTCATCTTTACAGCTTGAAAAAAACACAATACCGCATAATACGGTTAATAAATATTTCATATCTTCAACTTTTTTGTGCAAAGATACAATTTTTTTGTTATTAGTTTGTATCTTTGCACCTAAATTTGACATATAAGATGAAAAAACTGACGATATTGGCTTTTTTAGCCGTTACTTTGGGTGCAAAAGCCCAAAATATTCATGAACAATGTGAGGATACGTGTACTCATGTACACGGAATTGACCTGAGCCATTACCAGGGAGAGGTCTTTTGGGAAACTGTAGGTGAGAATACAAAAATGGCTTACGTTTATCTGAAGGCGACAGAAGGTGGTGACCGTATTGACGAAAGGTATGAAAACAACATATTGCTGGCCAATCGATATGGACTAAAGGTAGGCAGCTATCACTTCTATCGTCCCAAAACGGAACAACAAAAGCAATTGGAGAATTTCATGACACAGTGCAGGCCTGGTGAGCAAGACTTAATTCCGATGATTGACATCGAGACCAAAAGCGGCCTTGGTACTGAAGCCTTCTGTGATTCATTGTTGAAATTTCTTGATTTGGTAGAACAGGCATATAAACAAAAGCCATTAATCTACACATTTACCAATTTCTACAATAAATATCTTGTGGGAAAGCTCGACGACTATCCACTAATGATAGCTCAATATAATGATAAAGAGCCTGTATTGGCAGATGACCGTGATTATATAATGTGGCAATATACTTGCAAGGGACGGATTGTTGGAGTAAACGGTTATGTCGATAAGAGTAGATTTATGGGCCGCCACGGACTCAAAGAAATAAGATACAGACATTAACAAATAAACAATATAAAAATAACACCAAAATAAACATGGCAATAATTAAATGTCCTGAATGCGGCCATCAGGTAAGCGACAAGGCCGCTACTTGTCCAAGCTGTGGTGTAGGAATACATGGCAAGGTGACAAAATGTCCTGAATGTGGTGAATTTGTCTTCAACGACCAACCTCTATGCCCAAACTGCCATTGTCCATTGGAACAGAAGAGCGACGAAGGAAGGCAGACAGAAAGCGCAGTCAATACACCAAACACTCTCGACTCAAGTACGTCGTCAATTCAAGCCAGCGGGAACTCAACCGTTGGCAGTGCAACAAAACCGAACAAAAAATCATGGACACCTTGGATTGTCGCATTTGTAATTGCACTCTGCATAGTATTTGTTGGCCTGTACTTCTACATGTCATCCCAAGTCAAGAACGAGCTCGAGGCTTACGAGAATGCCATGCAAAGTTCTGAACCTGCTGTATTGCAAAATTTTCTTGACATATACAATGATGCTCCACGCGAGCATAGAGATTCTGTTTCAAGTCATTTAGAAATGTTGAAAAGAGTAGATCAGGATTGGACAAATGCTATCGTAAGCAATTCTAAATCAGCCTTATTAAGATACATTCAGCTTCATCCCAACAGCACTCACAATGTTGAAGCAAAAATAAAAATAGACTCTCTCGACTGGATTGACGCTTCAGTTAAGAACACAGCTGAATCTTATCAAAAATATATAGCAGAGCATTCTGATGGTATGTATATCGACCAAGCCCATGACGCATTTGCACAGATGGATGCCAAAAAAGTCAATATGGATGACAAGGAAAGAATAAGTTCGATATTTTCAACGTTCTTTAATGCTTTGGGGCAGAATGACGAAACAACGCTCACATTGTGTGTTGACAATATCCTCACAAGTTTCCTTCACAAAGCAAATGCATCTAAAACAGACGTTATAGGATATATGCACAAAATTCATGCCGCTGATGTTTCAAAGGTTGACTTTAGAATGAACAACGACTGGAGAATTGAGAAAACCGACGACGGCAATGGCAACTTTATGTACAATGTGAACTTTTCGGTTGACCAAAATATTGAGCATTTTGAAGACGGTGATAAATCTTTCAATACTTTTAAAGTTAATGCAAAAGTATCTTCGGACGACAAAATCACAGAATTAAACATGCAGAGAATAGTTCAATAACAATATAATAAGCCACAGTTGCATCAGCCGAATCTTCGCCCTATAATTATAATATATAATGTAGGGCGAAAATTTTAGCAATTATCTATTTATCATAACGCCGATTACGATTTTTAGAAAAAAGTAAATCAAAAGTTTGGTAGTTATAAAATTAATTAGTACCTTTGCACCCGCAAAACTGAAAGGCGATGCGCTTGTAGCTCAGTTGGTAGAGCACCTGACTCTTAATCAGGGTGTCCAGGGTTCGAGCCCCTGCAGGCGTACAGACTTCAAAAACAGTGGAAAATTGATGTCAAAATATTGACGACAATCCATATACCATCAGTAAATTGCGCTTGTAGCTCAGTTGGTAGAGCACCTGACTCTTAATCAGGGTGTCCAGGGTTCGAGCCCCTGCAGGCGTACAAATTTTCCACGACTAAACCGTAAAAGGAGCGCTTGTAGCTCAGTTGGTAGAGCACCTGACTCTTAATCAGGGTGTCCAGGGTTCGAGCCCCTGCAGGCGTACAGACCACAGCGTGATGGCAGCATCCAATGAGATGTCTGCCATCTATTTGTTTAAGGATAATTATCATTATTGTACATCATGAAATCAGTACATATTTTGAATACAATGAACGACAATCATAACAATGCTTTCTCAATGATAGCCGACATCGAAGGTGATTTTTTCGAGATGTCAAAAGCAGACATGCCCACCACATTACCTTTGCTTGTGACCCGCAATATGGTCATGTTTCCAGGTGTTGTGGCGCCTATTATCATTGCACGAACATCAAGTTACAAAATTGTGCGTCAATGTGAAAGGAAACACGACATGATTGCCGTTGTACCACAGATTGACCCCGCAGTGGAAAATCCAATTGGTAAAGACATCTTTGAATATGGTGTATATGCACATGTAGTCAAGGCACTTGAGTTGCCTGGTGGCGGCGTGACAGCCATACTTCAAGCATTTGGCAAACTAAAGATTGAAGAAGTGCAAGACGGAGGTCAATATCTTACAGCCCAAGTACAGCCATTTACAGACCAAAATGTAGCGGAAGGCGATTCGGAATTCAAGACAGCCGTTGAAGATTTGCGTCGCAGGACACTTCAATATATCCGTTTGAATGAAGACATTCCAGACGATGCCATGTTTGCCATAAGCAACGTCAAGAACGACATGATGACCATAAACTACCTTTGCACCAATATGCCTTTCGACTTTAAGGAAAAGTTAGATTTGCTTAATGTGTCTGACATGAAGGAAAGGTTGTTTAAACTGATGCGCATTATTGACAGGGAAACAAAGCTACAGGAACTTAAGCAGAACATTCGCGAGAAGACACGTGACGATCTTGACGAACAGCAAAAGAATTATTTTATACAACAGCAAATAAAAAACCTGCAAGCAGAAATCAACAATGGCGATTCATCACCAGAGTATCAAGCTCTTGTGGCGAAGGCCAATATGAAGATTATGCCGGACAATGTGTATGAGGTGTTCAAGAAGGAATTGGACAAATTAGACCAGATTAATACACAAAGTCCTGATTACAATATTCAGTTGACCTATTTGCAGACATTTGTATCATTGCCTTGGGGTATATATACATTTGACGATTTAAATCTCAAACGAGCTCAAAGAGTTCTTGACCGTGCTCATTATGGAATGCAGAAAGTCAAGGAGCGCATACTCGAATTCATTGCTGTCTTAAGTCTGAGGGCCGACATGAAGTCACCAATCATCTGCCTCTACGGGCCTCCCGGCGTTGGCAAAACCAGCCTTGGCAAAAGCATCGCCGATTCATTGCGACGCAAATATGTCAGGATTTCTTTAGGCGGCCTGCATGACGAATCAGAGATAAGAGGCCACAGGAGAACATACATAGGTGCAATGCCGGGACGTATTATCAAAAGCCTACAGAAAGCCGAGTCAGCTAATCCAGTATTCATACTTGACGAGATAGACAAGGTGACTCAGAATACTGTAAATGGCGATCCAGCGTCGGCACTGCTTGAGGTTCTCGACCCTGAACAGAACAGCGCATTCCACGACAATTACCTGGACGTTGATTTCGACTTGTCAAAAGTATTGTTCATAGCAACAGCCAACGATATAAATTCCATTCCTCGTCCCCTACTCGACAGAATGGAAATAATAGATGTGTCAGGTTATATAACAGAAGAGAAACTTGAAATAGCCAAACGTCATCTGATACCTAAGCTGTTGGAAACTACTGGATTGAATAAACATGGCAAACTAACATTCACAAAGACGGCAATTGAAAAGATTATTGAACAATACACGCGTGAAAGCGGTGTACGTCAATTGGAAAAACAAATCGACAAAGCATTGAGAAAAGTAGCTTTGAAATTGGCCAGTGAAGGTGTTATGCCATACAAAAAGATCACACCACAGGAGATTGTCGAGCTATTGGGTACACCTCCGTTTTATAGGGACATCTATCAAGGCAACAATTATGCCGGTGTTGTGACTGGCTTGGCGTGGACAAGCGTAGGTGGCGAAATACTCTTCATAGAGACGAGCCTAAGCAAAGGTAAAGGTTCAAAATTAACGTTGACTGGCAACTTGGGCGATGTAATGAAAGAGTCGGCTGTGCTTGCATTAGAATATGTAAAGTCACATTCCGAGATGCTGAACATTGACTATCGCATCTTTGATAATTATAACATGCACATCCATGTACCTGAAGGAGCTACCCCAAAAGATGGCCCTTCAGCAGGTATTACCATAGCCACTTCTATTGCGTCTGCACTTACTCAGCGTAAAGTGCGCGCCAACGTTGCCATGACCGGAGAAATAACGCTTCGAGGCAAAGTGCTTCCTGTTGGTGGAATAAAAGAAAAGATACTTGCAGCAAAGAGGGCTGGAATAACAGACATCTTGCTTTGCAAAGACAATGAGAAAGACATTAAGGATATTCCCGACATGTACTTGAAAGGCATAACATTCCATTATGTGGAAAACATTAAAGACGTTTGGGATTTTGCATTGACAGACCAAATTGTTGACAATCCGCAAGTATATGATATCGAAGACAATAACAACGACAAAATAGAACAATAATGGAATTTCAACTCCAATATACCGATAAATGTTCTGATGCCAGAGCAGGTGTCATAACTACATCGCATGGTCAAATACAAACTCCTATTTTCATGCCTGTAGGTACTTGTGGCAGCGTTAAGGGCGTTCACTTTTCCGAGCTGCGTTCTCAGATTAATGCCCAAATAATTCTCGGCAATACTTATCACCTCTACCTTCGTCCTGGACTCGACATTTTGCGAAAGGCAGGTGGACTGCACGGCTTCAATGGTTGGGAACGCCCTATATTGACCGACTCCGGAGGCTTTCAAGTATTTTCACTTACAGGCATACGAAAATTACGTGAAGAAGGTTGTGAATTCAGGTCACATATTGACGGTTCGAAACATTTCTTCACACCTGAAAATGTTATGGACACTCAGCGCGTCATAGGAGCTGACATCATCATGGCTTTTGACGAATGTCCACCAGGCCAGAGCGACCATCAATATGCTAAAAAAAGCCTAATGTTAACCCAACGATGGCTCGACCGCTGCATAAAACGTTTTGGCGAGACTACCCCACTCTATGGTTACGATCAAACGCTGTTTCCAATTGTCCAAGGTTGCACATTCAAAGACTTGCGTCAAGATGCCGCCAAATATGTTGCAGACAAAGGTGCCGATGGCAATGCCATAGGTGGATTGGCTGTGGGCGAACCTACCGATGTCATGTATGACATGATAGAAGTAGTGAATGAAATACTTCCCAAAGACAAGCCACGCTATCTAATGGGCGTTGGCACCCCACAAAACCTGTTGGAAGCCATCGAGCGAGGTGTTGACATGTTTGATTGTGTCATGCCCACCCGCAATGGAAGAAATGCCATGCTGTTCACATACGAAGGCACTATCAATATACGCAACAAGAAATGGGAGGACGATTTTTCGCCTATTGACCCTTCTGGCTGCGATATCGACCGAGTATATTCAAAGGCCTATCTGCACCATCTGTTCAAGGCCCAAGAACTCTTGGCACTCCAAATAGCAAGCATTCATAATCTTGCGTTTTATCTACGTCTTGTTTCTGATGCTCGCAAACACATTCTTTCAGGTGATTTTGTGTCATGGAAGAGAAGCGTAATAGAAGATTTAGGGAAGAGAGTATAACCAACAGTAATACTGATTGTTATGAAATACAAGAAAATCAGGAAACGTCATCGGCTTCTTCGCATCATGCGAAGCATACGTCGAGGCTTTGGCAAGACTTTTGGACGACATAGCATAATAGGACGTTGTCTTTATCCTATTGTTTGTCTATTGTCTTTATTAAATCCTTTCAGATATGTCAAACGAATAGACAGATACATAATAGGTAAATTCATTGGTACATACATCTATTCCATCATCCTCATCATATCAATATCCATTGTATTTGATGTCAACGAGAATTTGGCAAAATTCACAACCAACCACGCACCACTGCGAGCAATCGTTTTCGACTATTATGCCAACTTCGTGCCATATTTTGCCAATCTTTTCAGTCCCTTGTTTGTATTCATAGCCGTCATCTTCTTTACATCAAAACTGGCTGGCAATTCTGAGGTGATAGCCATGTTGGCTTCAGGTATGGGATTTAAGCGTTTGTTGCGTCCTTACATGATTTCCGCCGCATTGATTTCCATTCTCAATTTTACATTGGGAGCGTATGTCATTCCAAAAGGAACAGTGATAAGGCATGATTTCGAATCGCTTTACAAAAATAACAAGAAAAAGACCTCGGCCACTAATGTCCAGCTCCAGGTGGGCAAAGGAGTGATAGCTTACATACAGCAATATGACGATGTAACAAAGACAGGTTACGGCTTCTCGCTTGACAAGTTTGAGAACAAGAAACTCGTGAGTCACATGACTGCCAATGTAATCAAGTACGATACGATATCCGACAGCCGTTATCAGTGGCGGGCCATAAACTATAAGATAAGGTCGTTGAAAGGCATGCGTGAGCATATAACATCCGGTTCTGAAATTGACACTTTGATAATGATGGAGCCAATGGATTTGGTATTCAGCAAGGGACAGCAGGAAACCTTTACCAGTCCCGAATTGCTGCGCTACATCTCAAAGCAAAAAGACCGTGGTTCAAGCAACGTCGTGCAATATGAAGTGGAATACCACAAACGCATAGCAGCATGTTGCGCTTCATTTATTCTCACCATAATAGGAGCCAGTCTTTCTGCCCGCAAGCGCAAGGGCGGCATGGGCCTGTATCTTGGCATTGGCATGGCGTTGAGCTTTACTTACATTCTGCTTCAGACCATTAGCTCAACATTTGCCATCAATGCCGATACACCACCTGTTTTGGCAGCGTGGATACCTAATATTTTATATTTTGCGATTGCATATTATTGTTACAAGAAAGCACCCAACTAATGAAATTTGAAGAAACATATCTCAATGACAATATCCTGGATGCATTATACGACATGCATTTTGAAGAGTGTACTCCTATACAAGCCGGTTGCATTCCTGAAATTCTCGACTATAAGGATGTTATAGGAATAGCACAGACAGGAACAGGAAAGACGGCAGCCTACCTGCTGCCCATACTCAGTATGCTCGACGAAGAAGACTATCCTAAAGATGCCATCAACTGCATAATAATGTCACCAACAAGGGAATTAGCCCAGCAAATCGACCAAGCAATGCAAGGATTCGGTTACTATCTTGATGGTATAAGCAGTGTTGCTGTGTATGGCGGAAACGACGGTGCCCGATATGACCAGGAGATGAAAAGTCTTCGTATGGGAGCCGATGTTGTCATCGCCACTCCCGGACGCCTGCTGAGCCACATTCGAATGGGCAATGTTGACATGAGTCGCGTCAGCTTCTTTGTCCTTGACGAGGCAGACCGAATGCTTGACATGGGATTCAGTGACGACATTATGCAGATTGTCAAGCAACTACCCGAAAACCGCCAAACCATCATGTTCTCGGCCACTATGCCCGACAAAATCCAAGCCTTGGCAAAATCCATACTCCACAATCCCGTAGAAGTAAAGATTGCAGTCAGCAAACCTGCTGAGAAAATCCACCAGATGGCTTACGTTTGCTATGAGTCACAGAAATTGGAAATCATTAAACATCTATTTAAAGGCAATAGGCTTCAGCGTGTGATTTTGTTCTCTGGTAAAAAAGAGAAAGTAAAGGAAGTGGGTCGCCAGCTTGCGCTTATGGGGGTCAACTGCTGTCAGATGCACAGCGACTTGACACAACAGGAGAGGGACGAGGTGATGTTTATGTTCAAGTCAGGACAAAAGGACGTGCTGGTTGCTACTGACATTGTTGCGCGTGGCATTGACATTGACGACATTCAAATGGTCATCAATTATGATGTCCCGCACGATAGCGAAGACTATGTACACCGCATAGGCAGAACAGCCCGTGCCGACCGCGACGGCGAAGCCATTACATTAGTCAGCGAACCTGACATGTTCTTGTTTGGACAAATAGAAAAATTCATTGAGAAGACAATAGAAAAAATCCCTCTGCCAGAAGACATGGGCGATGGTCCTGCATACAATCCAATAAAACATAGCGGCCCACGAGGCAAAGGTAATAAGGCAGGAAATGGAGGAAGACGCCGTGGCAAAAAGGGAACAAGCAACCATCATGGCAATAAGAGAAGCAACAGAAAGAAAAAACCGACAGGTAAAGATGAAAAAAACAGCAAATAATTTGTTGGTTTCGATTTTTATTGCTACCTTTGCACGTGTTTTTCATTAATGCGTTTCCTTTTATCTCTTAAAAACGCAACCCCGAAACTCATAATAAGCAAAAACATATACAACTTTACATAGTATGTTTACAAAAGAAGAATTAGAATCAATGGACAACGCCCAGCTTGTGGGCATTGCTGACGGATTGGGCATAAAAGTGTCCCAAGACGAAGAAAAAGAGTCTGTAATTTACGCCATATTGGACAAGGCTGCCGAAGATTCGGCAGCTGGAGCAGAATCATCCCCCAAGCGCAAAAGAACGAGAATACAAAAGAAAGAAAAGGACAAGGTTTATACCGTTAAAGGCAAAGAAGGCGAGAACTATGACGTCACTCGCGGCACTGCCCAGGAAATCAAACAGCCACAGTTGTTCGATGACATGGTGGAAACGCCTAAGTCTGACGAAACGACAGCAGCTGAAAAAGATATAGAAAAGATGTTCCCAAAGCATCGTGGACGCAAGTCAAAGGCCGAGTTGGCCGCTATTGAAGCTGCCAAACAAGCTGCAATGGTCAACGAGCAGGCACCTGAAGAAGTTGTAGCCGATGCTTCAGAGCCAACTGACACTAATTCAGAAACACCTGCAGAAGAACAGCCTGTCGAACAGACTTACAATGCAGACATTGAAGTTCCTGAAGCCTGCTATTCCAAAAACGATGCCCTGGAAGACGAAAATGTTGCCGAATCGACAGTTGAAATGCTGAAGGAACAACTCAACCATAATAACGAGGCGGCACTATTCACTCCGCAAAACGCTTTTTCTGAGCCCATTGACACCGTATGGAGTGGCGACCCAGGCGATGGTACTGACTTCATTGTCATTGTTGACCTTCCCATTGAGGACCAAGAAGCCATTCCTCAGCTCGACATGTTCGATCGTCCAATGTCACTACATTCACAAATGGAGGAAATGATTGCAGAACCGGCCGACAACAACGAAGACGAATTCGACTTTACGGACATTATCGAAGGCAATGGTGTTCTCGAAATCATAACCGACGGTTATGGCTTCCTTCGTTCAAGCGACTACAATTATCTTTCTTCACCTGACGACATCTACGTATCACCCCAACAGATAAAACGCTATGGCTTAAAGACAGGCGATGTTGTTGACTGCCTTGTACGTCCGCCACATGAGAACGAGAAGTATTTTGCATTGAGTACAGTTCGCAAAATCAATGGCCGCAACCCCTCAGAAGTGCGCGACCGCGTTTCATTCGAACACCTTACCCCACTCTTCCCCGACGAAAAATTCAAGCTGTGCGGCGATCCTTCGACAACCAATCCAAGCACACGCATCGTCGATTTGTTCTCGCCAATAGGCAAAGGCCAGCGTGCCCTTATCGTCGCCCAGCCGAAAACCGGTAAGACAATACTTATGAAGGACATTGCCAACGCCATAGCCGCCAACCATCCTGAAGCCTATTTGATGATGCTTCTTATCGACGAGCGTCCTGAGGAGGTTACCGATATGAGTCGTACTGTAAATGCAGAGGTCATCGCTTCTACATTCGACGAACCTGCCGACCGTCATGTAAAGATAGCGGGCATTGTACTCGAAAAGGCTAAACGCATGGTTGAATGTGGCCATGACGTAGTGATTTTCCTCGACTCCATCACCCGTTTGGCCCGTGCCTACAACACAGTCAGCCCTGCCAGCGGCAAGGTACTCACTGGCGGTGTCGATGCCAACGCCCTTCAGAAACCAAAGCGTTTCTTTGGTGCAGCACGCAACATTGAGAATGGCGGCTCACTCACCATCATAGCAACAGCACTCATCGATACCGGTTCCAAGATGGACGAGGTAATCTTTGAGGAGTTCAAGGGTACCGGCAACATGGAGTTGCAGCTTGACCGCATGTTGAGCAATAAACGCATTTTCCCTGCCGTCAATCTCGTACAGTCAAGCACACGCCGCGACGACTTGTTGCAAGACGATACTACACTGCGTCGCATGTGGGTGATGAGAAACTTCCTTAGCGAGATGAATCCTATCGAAGCCATGAACACTGTTCGTGACCGTCTCATCAAGACACGCAGTAACGAAGAGTTCCTTCTGTCAATGAATGATTAAAACACAGTCATAACCCCCCTAAGACCCTACTAAACACACACAATTTAGTAGGGTCTTGTCAATTATATATTATAATGTATGACACGTCACAAAGTCATATTGGCATTTGGTTCAAACACAGCCGACCGTAGGATGAAGGTAAGCCAAGCCTTGCAATTTTGCTCATGCCATATAGACATTGAGAAGACTTCACCTGCTGTAGAGACAGAACCCGTAGGATTAGAATCGCCGATGTTTGTCAATCAAATGGCAAGGGGCGCGACAACATTATCATTGGACGAGCTGACTGCCTTCACAAAATATGTTGAAGAGAGTCTTGGACGCAAACGCCCTACCCTATCCAACGAAATTCACATTGACATCGACATAATGTTGTATGACGGCAAGAAACTACACGAAAACGACTGGCAGAAAAACTACATAACAACATTAATTAAGCACTTATGAAAACAAGACACTTCCTTTTCCTGCTTTTTGCAATGGCATTAAGCGTCAACGTCAAAGCACAAAACTTCGACGACTATTTTACTGACAATACGTTGCGCCTGGACTATTCGTTTGCAGGCAACCGTAATCATCAGAACATTTATGTGGACGAACTCGTCAAGGTAAACCGTTGGTATGGACGCCGCAAGCGCCTTGACCAACTACCATACGAAGGCAACGGCCAAATCACAGTGACCGATTCACTTAGTGGACGTGTCATTTATCGCCATTCCTTCTCCACCCTGTTCCAAGAGTGGCTGTCGAGCGAAGAGTCCAAAACCACTCCCAAGTCATTCGAAAACGTATTCCTTGTTCCATTTCCTAAACAAACGGTTAACATCAAGGTAGAGCTATTCGACTATCATAGAAAGGTGTTCGCTTCAATGTCGCACACTGTAAACCCCAATGACATACTGATTCGTTCCATCGTTAAGCCTACCTATCCTTACGTCACCCTGCAACAAGCAAAGGACACAACCAACTGCATCCACATAGCTTATGTTGCCGAAGGCTATACAAAAGACCAAATGGACGATTTCGTCAACGATGCGAAAACAGCTACTGAGGCACTGTTTGAGCATGAGCCGTTTAAAAAGATGCGTGATGTCTTCAATATCGTTTGCGTCGAATCAGAGTCGCAGGACGAGGGTACCAGTTCGCCCCACGACCACATCTGGAAGAATACTGCTCTCGGCTCACACTTCGACACTTTCTACAGCGAGCGATATCTTACCACACTTCATCTAAAGCGTCTTCACGACAATCTTGCCGGCTCACCCTACGAACACATCATCGTGCTTGTCAATACCGAGCAATATGGCGGTGGCGGAATATACAATTCCTACAATCTCTCGTCAACCAAAGGCCCATTTTTCCGTCCTGTCGTAGTCCACGAGTTTGGACACAGCTTTGGTGGTCTTGGCGATGAGTACGAATATGCCGACAACGACCCCATATATTTTTCCGACACTGAACCCTGGGAGCCCAACATCACTACAAAGGCCGACTTTAGCCAAAAGTGGCAAAACCTTATTGACAGTGGAAAAGCAGGCTTAGTAGAAGGAGGAGGCTATCTTAGCAAGGGTGTATGGCGTGGCTTGCCCGACTGCCGTATGCGCACCAACGAGCATAAAGAGTTCTGCGCCGTGTGTCAGCAGGCACTACAGTATCTCATCGACTTCTATACAAAATAAACATAAAGAGATGCCACACTTTTGCATGGCACCTCTTTTTTTATTGTTTACAGTATCTTTTTTTTAGACTTCCTTGTTTTAGTCCTGCAAAGGAACGGCGAAGTAAGCCTTACGTCCTGTAGGATAAATGCCCTGTATGTAAAGCACCGGCTCCTTGCTTGTCGAGGCGTCCTTTACAACCTTCTGCAAGTCGTCGATAGTCTTGATGCTCTCGTCGTTAATCTTCTGAATAATGAATCCTCTGCTTATTCCGGCTTCGCTCAGCTTGCCCTTGTTAACCTTAATCACTTCCAGTCCGTAAGATATGTTGAGCTGGTTCATAATCTCTTTGCCTATTTCACGGAAGTTGGCTCCAAGTACATCAAGGTCAGCATTCTTCACAACCTTGGTATTGCCCTGTTCGTTCTTCAGTATAACGGTCACGGTATTCTTCTTCTTGTCGCGCATGTATGTCAATGACACTTTGTCGCCCGGACGTTTCTTTACAAGCACTTCCTGAAGTTCAGCCATCTTTGTCACCTTCTGTCCGTCGGCCGAAATTATTACGTCGCCTTTCTTCAATCCTGCATCTGCGGCCGCACCATCGTCAAGCACCTTGTCAATGTAAACACCTTCCATAGTGCCAAAGTCAACGTCTTTGCCGTCTTCCTTCTGTGCATCAACAAAATTCTTCACATCACCGCCTTGTATGCCAATCACTGCACGCTGTACGGTTCCATATTTCTTCAGGTCATCCACCACCTTGTTCATTATTGTCGTAGGAATGGCGAAACCATAACCACTGTATGAACCTGTCTGTGAGTACAGCATGGCGTTGATGCCCACCAACTCGCCACTTGTATTTACCAGTGCGCCACCCGAGTTGCCACGGTTGATGGCAGCGTCGGTCTGTATGAATGCTTCCACGCCGTTTGCTCCAAGCGAGCGTGCCTTTGCGCTTACTATACCTGCTGTTACAGTATTGTTCAGTCCAAGCGGATTGCCCACTGCCAATACCCATTCGCCCACTTTTATGTCGTCGCTGTTGGCAATGGTTATGGCAGGCAGATTTTTGCCGTCAATCTTTATCAAGGCAAGGTCGGTAGTACTGTCGGCACCAACTATCCTTGCTGAAAATTCCTTATTGTCGTTGAGTGTTACCGTCAGTTCGTCGGCACCGTCTACCACGTGGTTGTTTGTCACAATATATCCGTCGGCCGAAATTATCACTCCCGACCCAGTGGCAGTGCGTCGTGGAGTCTGTACTTGACGTTTCTGAGTGCCTCCGTTGCCTCTACCGAAAAATCCGCCGAAAGGGTCAGAGAAGAAGTCGCTGAACGGGTCGCTCTGCACGTCGATTGTCTTGACTTTTGAATTTTGGACATACTTGATATGTACAACTGAAGGCAATGCTTTTTCAGCCGCATAAGTTAAATCTACTGGTTGGCCTACTGCTACTGCTGGGGCTGCTACCGCCCTGTTGAATGCTGCTACCGAGAATGCGATAGCTACCAAGCTAAGTGCTGGCAAGATGTAATTCCAAATTTTTTTCATTCTACTTACTATTTTTGTTTATATCATCTACATGTTGTTTTTCTGGCTGCAAAGTTATGCGCAAAAAGTGTTAAATGGCTATTTTGCATTAATCATTTGTCGCAATTTAACAGTTGTCCTTTTCACGTTAACGGCTGTTTGCGCTTATCTGTCATCTGTGAAATAAATATTAACCACTGAAAGCATCGCTAAAAGAAAAAAAATAGGTTTTTATTTTGCCGTTTCGAGCATTTATAGTAATTTTGCAGACGGAAACACTGCCACGGCTTGTCGCTGGCGTGGCCCATGCGGCCGCACGAGAGGAAAGTCCGGGCAGCGCAGGACGCCCCACTTCTGAAAGTGGAAGCTGTTGGCGACAGCAGGATACGGCAGAAGAAAACAACCGCTCCATATCGTTTGGAGTAAGGGTGAGAAGGTGGTGTAAGAGACCACCAGCCGCCGGGCGATCGGCGGGCTGTGCCGTCTGGGGGCTGCAAGTTCATGTAAACCATCGTTTATAAGGGTTGTCCGCCCAAATGCTTCGGCTACGATGGAGGGTAGAATGCTTAAGCCGTGTGGCGACATACGGATTAGATAAATGACAGGCGTGTTGTCTTAAAGGCAACTGACAGAACCCGGCTTATAGTGGCAGTGTTTCCCTTTTCAATGTGTTTGAGGTAATTCAACCTAAGTATATCGATATACAATGAAACCAATATTAATGAAAGCTTGGCGCCGCTTGATGTTGGCAGTCAGGTTTTTTACGGCTAAAAGGGTTGTGGGCGAGGCGTCGGCCTTGACCTACTCCACCCTACTTGCCATAGTGCCCATCTTGGCCGTTGTTTTTGCTGTAGCTCGTGGGTTTGGCTACAGCAAGTATATCGAAGTGTGGTTTCGCGACGCATTCAGTTCGCAGCCGGCGGTAGCCGACACTATCATTGGTTTTGTCAACAGCTATCTGATCCACACCCGCAGCGGGGTGTTCCTTGGCGTCGGTCTTGTTGTCATGCTCTACACCGTCTTGATGCTGGTCATGACCATTGAACGCACCTTCAACGACATTTGGCAGGTCAAGAAGCAGCGGTCGCTGTTTCGTGCCTTCACCGACTATATGGCCATGCTGTTCTTTTGTCCCATAGCCATTGTGCTCATGTCGGGACTGAATTTCTTTTTGGCCACCATAGCCGGTTCGATGCCTTACATCATGGTGCTGACGCCCACCGTCAGGCTTCTCATCAATTTCTCTCCTTACGTCATCATGTCGCTGCTGTTCATCGGCATGTATGTCTTTGTGCCCAACACCCATGTAAGCATCCGACATTGCATAGTGCCCGGCATTATGGCTGGCGTTGCCATGCAATGCCTTCAGTTTGCTTACATCAATTCGCAGATTTGGGTGTCGAGCTACAATGCCATCTATGGGTCGTTTGCAGCTTTGCCATTGTTTATGCTCTGGATTCAAATCAGCTGGTCCATCTGCCTTTTCGGGGTCGAGCTGTGCTACACCAGCCAATATGTTGACTTCTACGATTTCAACACTACTACCAACGACATCAGCCATCGCTATCAGCTCATGCTGTGTGCCATCCTGCTCAGTTGCATCTGTCGTCAGCACGACAAGGGCAGCAAGCCTTTTACAGCTTACGAACTGCGCGAGAAGACACAAATACCAATACGCATAGTCAACGACTTGATATACAAGATGCAGGAAGCCAACCTCGTGTGCGAACTTGCAGGCGACGAAAAGGGCGAACAGTCGCGCTTTGTCCCTGCCATTAGCCCCGAACACATGACATTGGGACTAATGACCGACAGGCTCGAGTCGCTTGGCACCTGGAAAATATCTCTGCCATCCGAGTACATAAAGTCGGAAACATGGCGCAAGGCCATCACACTGAGGTCAAACTATCTGCAGGAAGCTCGGCGGATTACACTTCTCGACTTCTGGGTTGCCCCGTCGCCCGACATGCCGACACTACAACATGAGGTAAAAGAATAAATTTTAAAACATCATATTATATACAATGTACAGAACTAAAACTTGTGGAGAGCTTCGACTCTCCGATGCCGGCAGCGAAGTAGTTCTTGCCGGATGGGTTCAGCGCACTCGCAAAATGGGCGGTATGACTTTTACCGACCTTCGCGACCGTTACGGAATTACCCAGCTCGTATTCAACGAGGCAGTCAATGCCGACTTGTGCGAAAAAGCCAACAAACTGGGACGTGAATTTTGCATACAGGTAAAAGGCGTTGTCAGCGAACGTGAAAGCAAAAACAAGAACATCCCTACAGGCGACATCGAGATTATCGCCTCTGAGCTCAACATCCTCAGCGACAGCGTAACACCTCCTTTCACCATTGAGGACAATACCGACGGCGGCGACGACATTCGCATGAAATACCGATATCTCGACCTCCGCCGTACGTGTGTACGCAAGAATTTGGAGTTGCGTCACCGCATGACAATCCTCATACGCAATTTCCTCGACTCTAAGGATTTCATTGAGGTTGAAACTCCTATACTCATTGGTTCCACCCCCGAGGGAGCACGCGACTTCGTAGTGCCCTCACGCATGAATCCAGGACAATTCTACGCCCTTCCACAGAGTCCGCAGACACTCAAGCAGCTGCTTATGGTAAGTGGCTTCGACCGTTATTTCCAAATTGCCAAGTGCTTCCGCGACGAAGACTTGCGTGCCGACCGTCAGCCTGAGTTCACCCAGATTGACTGCGAGATGAGTTTTGTTGACCAAGAGGACGTAATAGAACTTTTCGAAGACATGGCCCGTTGCCTGTTTAAGGAGGTGCGTGGCGTTGACCTGCCTGCCAAGTTGCAGCAGATGCCTTGGCACGAAGCCATGAGGCGTTTCGGCAGCGACAAGCCCGACCTGCGTTTCGGCATGGAGTTTGTCGAGCTTATGGATGTACTCAAGACAGGCTCTTTCGCCGTTTTCGACCAGGCTGAATACATAGGCGGCATTTGCGTACCAGGTTGCGCCGACTATACACGCAAACAGCTCGACCAACTCACCGACTTCGTCAAGCGTCCACAGGTGGGAGCAAAGGGACTGGTGTATATCAAATACAATGCCGACGGAACCGTCAAGTCAAGCATCGACAAGTTCTATGGTCCTGAGGTGATGCAGCAGGTAAAGGAAAAGATGGGTGCCAAGGACGGCGACCTCGTACTCATTCTTAGCGGCGACAAGGCCAACAAAACCCGCACCCAGCTCTGTACCCTGCGTCTTGAAATGGGCGACCGTTTGGGATTGCGCGACAAGAACAAGTTTGAATGCCTTTGGATTGTCGATTTCCCATTGTTCGAGTGGAGCGATGAGGAACAGCGTCTCATGGCCACCCACCACCCCTTCACCATGCCAAATCCCGACGACATTCCACTGCTCGACGAGCATCCTGAGCAGGTGCGTGCCAAGGCCTACGACTTTGTATGCAATGGCATAGAGGTAGGTGGCGGCAGCCTTCGTATCCACGACGGCAAGCTTCAGGAGAAAATGTTCAATATCCTTGGCTTCACCCCCGAACGTGCCATGGCCCAGTTTGGCTTCCTCATCAACGCCTTCAAGTATGGTGCGCCACCCCACGCAGGCCTTGCCTTCGGCCTCGACCGCTTTGTAAGCATCATGGCCGGACTTGACTCCATTCGCGACTGCATAGCCTTCCCAAAGAACAACAGCGGACGCGACGTAATGCTCGACGCTCCTGGCGAATTGGATCCAAAACAGCTTGAAGAACTGCAACTTAGGATTGACCTACGTCAAGAATAACATTGTCTGACATTGACTTACGTCAATAAAAACAAACACTTCGGCAACTATCATGGTTTTTGGCCATTTTAGTTGCCGAAAAATTTTGCCAATTGCAATAATTAACTTAATTTTGCAACGGATTACGAGTGAAATCCACAACAGTATAGTGTTATTTTATCAATAGAATTATGGCAGAAAAGAAGACCACAAAGAAGGAAACTGCAGTAAAGAAGGAAACTGCAGCTAAGACAACGACAAAGAAGACCACATGTGCAAAGAAGGCAACACCAGTTGCTGTTGCAGTTGAGCTCAATGCAGAGAATGCAGGTTTCAAAGCAGGTGACATCTATCAGGCACTTGCTGCTGAAGGCAAGGCTCTGTCGCTGAACGAAATTGCAACTAAGGCTAACATCTCAGTAGAGGATGTTCTTCTTGGTGCAGGCTGGCTGTTCAAGGAAGGAAAGATTGTATCAGTAGAGGGTAAGGTTACACTGGCTTAATTTTTTCTTAAGATAAAAGGAAGGCTGGTAACAATGGTTGTTGCCAGCCTTTTTAGTCCAATATGGTTACATACGACCGATACATAATAAAGGTAATGGTCAAGATAGGCGACAAAGGCATCTCACTTCGCAATCTTGTAAGGAGTGTCTATAACCTAAGCAGCACCTTCTTCTTTACTCCCGACTACGACGATGTTTACAGGCATGTTCAGCAGTTTGTGCTGAAAAACTCCAAGACTCCTTCGTCGGCCATCGAGCGCATGGGCGTTCGTGGTTACTATCGCCTAAACAAAAAATCCAACGTGGCCGAACAGCTTATGCTGCAATTTGGCATCGACGACGACTCGCCCGAAAGCCTCTTTTAGTAGTCAGTCCATCACGTTGGCGTAAACGTCCTTCAGCTGCTCTGCCGTTTTTCTCCATGAAAACATTCCCACTCTTTTCAGTCCCTCCTCTATAATGTCTTTACGTAACGACTCGTCGTTTTCCAGTCTCAGCATCATGCTTGCCATGTCGTCAGTGTCTTCAGGACATATCAGTGCCGCCCTGTCGCCCGCTATTTCAGGCATCGACGATGTGTTGCTTGTTATCACAGCTGTGCCGCAGGCCATAGCCTCAAGCAACGGAATGCCGAAACTCTCCCTAAGCGAAGTGTATAGAAAGGCAAAGGCATGGCTGTAGATGCAAGCGAGGTCTTTGTTGTGTATATATCCCGACATGACTATGTTGCCGCGTATGTCTTCAATGCCGTTTCTCGCCAGTATGTCGTCGATGGCCTTTTCACTCAAGTCGGCCACAAGCAGCTTGCGCCTTGTCTTCGACTGCTTCAGGTATTCAGCGTAAGCCACTATTGTCCTTTCCGAGTTCTTCTTCGGATCGGTATTTCCCAAGAAGAAGAAGTAGCCGCCTGCGTCGATGTATTTTTTCATGGCCTTATCGTCGGCCATCGGCTCAAACCACTGGTTGTAGCCATTGTAAATCATCGTCACCATCGAGTCGGGCAATTCCAGCTTAGTCATGATGTTGCGCTTCTCAAAGTTCGACACCGTAATAATCCTTCGGCACTTCTTAATTATCCTTGGCACCACAATGCGCCTGTACAGCCACCCCATGTTCTGATACATCGACTTGTTGCGTTTGTCGCGTGGTTCAAGGAAAATGATGTCGTGCAGTGTAAGTATCAAGGGTATGCCGCACCATATCGGAGCCGTGTTGCTTGTGCAGTGCAGCAGTTCCACTCCACACTTTCTCGCGGCCTTGGGCAGCGCATACTGTTCCCACAAGGGATATGAAGGACACCTTACCTCCACTACATGTACGTTTGCCGTGTCAGCAAGGCAAACGTCAGGTCCAGGCTTGACAAATATGAAATACTCGTTCTCTTTGTCCAAGGCCTGCAGTTGTTTTATCTCTTCCAGCACCACATAGTCCATTCCATGCTTTTTGTGGCGGAATATGCGCTGGGCTTCTATTCCTATTTTCATGTCGTTGTCATATCTTGCGTTTCACTACTGCGGGCACTCCTGCCGCAAGCGAATGTGGCGGAATGTCGCGGTTGACCACAGCCCCGGCGGCTATCACCGAGTGGTGCCCAATGGTCACTCCTGGCAGCACCGTCACGTTCGCCCCTATCCACACGTCGTCCTCTATAACTATCTGCTTGGTGGTGATGCCCTGTTTGAAAATGTATTCGTCGGTGTCTTCAAACACATGGTTGAGTCCAAACACGCAAGTGCCTTGTCCCAGACCTACATAGTTGCCCATCATCACGGGACCTACCACTGTAGCGTGCAGCCCTACGAGACAATGGTCGCCAATGATTACGTCGCCCACGGCATTGTTGATGCAGGCAAACGACTCCACCACGCTTTTCCGCCCCAACTTGAATCGGCGGTAAGGCGGCGTGTCCATCCTCACGCTCCAATATATTTTCGACGACCAGGCGCGCTCCTGAAACAATGGTGCAAAAAGCCTTACATACCATCGTGGCCGTGCGAGCTTCTGATTCATTATCAGCAGGTCAATCAGGCGCTTCAGCCGCTTCATGTCGCCCATGCGTTGCCTTATGTATTCCTTGTTCATATCAATGTGGTAATGTTTTGTTTCGGCAAATGTAGCGTTTTTTCTTCTTTCTGCCAAACATTTGCAGTCTTTTTTGCCATTTACTGCCAAAATCCATATAAATGGGGATTGTTCAGACCTGCATATTAGTGTAACTTTGCACCAGAAAAAAATTTAACGACATTACTCACTATGCACAAAACAAACATCATTTTGGCGGCATTGCTCGTCTTGCCGTCAGCATTACAGGCCAACACAGCAGCCGGACTGGGCAACTCTGAAACCGGCACGACCCGAATTGACACCTCACGTGTGGTTGACCTCGATGAACTCGTGGTCGTTTCACAGCCCAAGGAGGCTCTGCGCCTCAGACAGCAGCCATTGAGCAGCAGCGTATTCACCGACCGTGAATTGACCATGCACAACGTCAAGGACATGAGTCGTCTCGCAGCTTTCGTGCCCACGCTTGCCGTTCCCAACTATGGTTCGCGTCTCACATCATCTACATATATAAGAGGTATAGGCTCACGCATTGGCTCGTCGGCCATTGGCTTTTATTACGACAATCTTCCGCTCATCGACAAAAGCTCCTACAACCGATATTTTTATCAGACCGACCGCATCGACGTGCTTCGTGGTCCTCAAGGCACACTCTACGGCATCAACGCCGAAGGAGGCATCGTCAGGATGTATTCCAAAAACCCCATGAACTATCATGGCACCGACCTGCGCATGGGACTGGCCACAGGACTATGTTCCAACATCGAGGTAGCCCACTACCATCGTCCTTCCGAACATTTCGCATTCTCTACGGCCGTCTTCTACAATGGTCAGCGTGGCTTCTTCCGCAATGCCAACATCGACAAACATGCCGACACCAGCAACGAGGCGGGCGGAAAAGTACGCCTTATGTGGCAGCCCACACGACAGCTGACATTCGACCTCTCTACCGACTATCAGTATGTCAATCAGGACGCATTCCCCTATGGCGAATACGACGCTGAACTCAACCATTGGTCGCGTCCTAACACCACCTTCAACAATGGCTATCGCCGACAGCTGGTCACCACGGGCCTTAACGTCACCTACCGCATGCCCAACCTCATGCTCAGCTCAACCACCAGCCACCAGTATATCGATGACAAGATGACCATGGATCAGGACTATCTTCCCGCCGACTTCATGCGCCTTGAACAGCTGCAAAAAATTAACGCCATCACCCAGGAAGTGACACTACGCTCTGAAGGCGCATCCTCCTGGCACCACGCCTCTGGCATCTTCTTCAGCCAAAAATGGCTGCGCACCAATGGCCCCGTATATTTCGGCGACGACATGAACAAGAGCATTCTCAACTATCTCGGCATGCCTGAATCCATTGCCAAGCTCATGACCCTCAGCGACAACGCCGTGCCGGGACTATTCCACACGCCACAGCTCAATTTGGGTGTCTTCCACGAGTCCAACATTCAGCTGGCCGAGCGGCTGCGCCTCACCCTTGGCCTGCGTTACGACTATCAGCATGTAAAGATTGACTACGACACCCACGCCGAGTTCCGCCTGGCTTGCGACGCCACCATGATGGGGCGTCCGGTGAAGTTCGACAGCCGCTACACCTCACAGCTCCAGTCGTCAACGTCTGAGCACTACAGCCAGCTGCTGCCAAAGTTCGCCCTCAGCTACATGCTGTCCGACACCGACAACATCTATGCCGTAGTAAGCAAGGGATTCCGTGCAGGAGGCTACAACCTGCAAATGTTCTCCGACATATTCCAGACCGAACAGCGCAGCCTTGGAGCAAAAATGGCAGGACTGATGAAAGGCGACATGACCGTCGAGCATACCGACGCCGACTACGACCGCGTAAACAACACCATATCCTACAAGCCCGAAGAAAGCTGGAACTACGAGTTGGGTGCCCACTTCAACCTCTTCGGCGGCAAGCTGCATCTCGACCTCGCCACTTTCTACATGCGCATACAAAACCAGCAGCTCTCGGTCATGGCAGGCAACTTTGGCTATGGCCGCATGATGGTCAATGCAGGACGCAGCGCCAGTTGCGGTGCCGAGATTTCACTGCGTGGAAGTGCCCTCGACGACCGTCTCACATGGGCCGCTTCCTACGGTTTCACTGCCTCCACCTTCCGCAACTATACCGACAGCATTGCTACAATGGCCGAAGGCAAGCCGTCATACCAACAGGTCGATTACCGCGGCGACAAAGTCCCGTTTGTTCCTGCCCACACCATGAGCCTCTTGGCCGACTACCGTTTCACCATTGGCAACGGCATTCTGAAAAACATCATTACCGGAGCCAACGCCGTAGCCAACGGTCCTACCTATTGGGATGCGGCCAACGAGTTGAAGCAAAACTTCTATGCGCTTGTCGGTGCCCACGTAACATTTGACTTTGGCAATGTTGACCTCGACCTGTGGGGCCGCAATCTTACCAACGTCCACTACAGCACCTTCCTCGTCAACAGCAGCGTCGATGGCACAACCCGCTCCTTCGCCCAACGCGGCACTCCCATACAAGCAGGTTTCGACCTTCGCCTGAAGTTCTAAATCTGTTTATCGCAAAAAGCTAAGAACAAAGATAAGTAACGTGAGTTCGACGAATTGTTTTAAACCGTCAAATCGCCGATTGTAGGGGCGGTTATACCGATAGTTAGATTTCGTCGAACTCACGTTAAGTAAAGCGGCATTTCGTTGATGGCATTTGTATATCAACCTGATTTACGATGCAAAGTTACGACCTCTACTTTCCTATACAGAGCATCTAACACATTGATAATCAGATATGAACACAATGCAGGAACAGAGTTTGGGCCGTTGTTGGAAACGGTGGTTTTGCTTCTGCAAATCGCTGATTCTCAACGCTATATGCCGTGGTGTTCCTATTTGTTTTCTCATGTTTTCACGTCCTACTTTCCAATGCAGAGCGTGTAACACTCTGACTATCAGTGTATATAGTGTATAACGGTCGGTAATTGAGCCGTTGGTACACTCTCTGTACTTCCCTGTTAATCCTTTGAATATCAGCGGTTTTGCTATTTCGCCATGATTTGACCTTCCATTGGGGAGATGTCTTCTAATTAACATTTTCTACTTTCCCACGCAGATTGTCAACACATCTGATTATCAGTGTTTTACGTATTAAAAGGACGATAGTTGAGCCGTTGTCCTTTTGAAAACATTTTAGCTTGATTATCAGCTATTTGTCTAAGTTTTGCT
>JAQXRI010000138.1 GCA_029218445.1 Prevotellaceae bacterium
TTTGTGGACACGCTTGCTCTCTTCAAAAAGAGAGAAGCCAAAAAAGGCTGTCTTTTTTCATTTTTATCTGTTTATTGTTATAAATGTTTGGTTTCCACGAAAGGTTAAAGTGCCAAAACAATAGCATCATTACATAGAATGATGAAAATGACTATGTTGCATTCCTGTCAGTGCAGAGAACAAGGCTGCCCGTTTTAGTATATCATCACACGGAGTCTTTGCCAATATATTAAGTTCTTCCAGTGACAGATACTCTCTTCGAGCACTCTGAAACATGATATTCTTAGCCTTGGCTGCAATGTCACAGTTCAGAAAGCCATCCACAAAAGCTTGTTTGAGTGCCGCCTTGAAGTATGACTCAACTTTTTCATTTTCTTACAAAATCTTTATATAATTCATCTACTGATTTTTTGGCACATAAACATAGTTTCCTATTTGACGGGAAGGAATGGAATACTTTCGTATATAAGCATACACGGTGCTCTCATCCAAACGAAACTTCTTAGCCACTTCACCGATAGTATAACAGTCTTCTGGTTCCATACGATAAAGTTTCGCCAAAGGCTTCGTATCTTCCAATGATTCTTTTCGCAAAGGAAATAGTTTAAGAAGTTCTGCCTTGCTTACATATGTGTGACGCTGTCCTACATTCGCTGCCTTTAATGAGCCGAGCCGAATATGGCGATATAAGGTGTCTTTGCTAACACCAAACAATATATACGCTTCTGGAACAGTTAGTAACTCTTTATCATCGGGAATTAATCTCTGAGCCTGATTTAGTCTTTCTTGTTTTTTCTCCTCGTCATGCTTGCGTTTCCAGGCTGTTCTTGAACATTTGGGAGAACAATACCATGACTCAAGTGTCTTTGCGAAGAATTCATCTCCGCAAATTGGACACTTACATCGAATTTTGAATTTTGATGTTGCCATTATCTATTGTATTTTACGTTATTATCACCTATAGTTGCACCCTATCTACTATTAAGATGAGATACTAATGAGGTACAGATGTTTATAATAATAACGCAAAGATAGTAATATTATTGTGTACGGCCAAAAACAAGAAAAGCGTGTAACTCACTGAGCTACACGCTTTCCATTTGATATTGTATTCTTATTTCTATATATGCTTACTTCACCTCCTCGAAGTCAGCGTCCTGCACGTTGTCGCCTTGATTGTTCTGCGACTGCTGCTGGTTGGCGTCTGGCTGAGGACCTGCCTGGGCACCGCCCTGATACATCTGGGCGCTTGCGGCCTGCATAACCTGGTTGAGGTTGTTCATGGCAGAGTCAACGGCTGCTATGTCGCCGCTCTTGTGGGCATCCTTCAGCTGCTGTAGGGCCTGCTCGATGCCTGGCTTTTTGTCGGCTGGCAGCTTGTCGCCATTGTCCTTAAGGAAGTTCTCTGTGGTGAAAATCATAGAGTCGGCCTGGTTGAGCTTGTCAACGCGTTCGCGCTCTGCCTTGTCGGCAGCTGCGTTCTGCTCTGCCTCGGCCTTCATGCGGTCGATTTCCTCCTTGCTGAGTCCTGATGATGCCTCGATGCGGATTGCCTGCTCCTTGCCAGTGGCCTTGTCCTTGGCCGAAACCTTGAGGATACCGTTGGCGTCGATGTCGAATGTAACCTCAATCTGAGGTACACCACGACGGGCTGGGGCAATGCCTGTGAGGTTGAACTGGCCGATTGACTTGTTCTGGGCTGCCATTGGACGCTCGCCCTGAAGCACATGGATAGTAACCTCTGTCTGATTGTCAGCTGCTGTAGAGAACACCTCACTCTTCTTGCAAGGGATAGTGGTGTTTGCCTCAATCAGCTTGGTCATCACGCCACCCATGGTCTCGATACCCAGAGTAAGAGGTGTAACGTCGAGAAGCACGATGTCGCCTACGCCGCCTTCCTTGTTGAGGATGGCACCCTGGATGGAAGCGCCTACGGCTACAACCTCGTCGGGGTTGACACCCTTTGACGGCTCCTTGCCGAAGTAGTTCTTCACGAGAGTCTGCACGGCAGGAATACGGCTTGAGCCACCTACGAGGATAACCTCATCAATATCAGATGTGTTGAGCTTAGCGTCGCGCATGGCGTTCTGGCAAGGAACGAGACAAGCCTGGATGAGGCTGTGGGCGAGCTGCTCGAACTTGGCGCGGGTAAGAGTCTTTACCAAGTGCTTTGGCACACCACCTACTGGCATGATGTAAGGCAGGTTGATTTCTGTAGATGTAGAGCTTGAAAGCTCGATCTTTGCCTTCTCGGCAGCCTCTTTCAGACGCTGCATTGCCATTGGGTCCTGTGTGAGGTCGGCACCCTCGTCATTCTTGAACTCCTGTACGAGCCAGTCGATAATTACCTGGTCGAAGTCGTCGCCACCGAGGTGGGTGTCACCATTGGTAGAGAGCACCTCGAACACGCCGCCACCAAACTCAAGTATGGAGATATCGAACGTACCACCACCAAGGTCGAACACGGCAATCTTCATATCCTTGTTTGCCTTGTCAACACCGTAAGCCAAAGCTGCGGCAGTAGGCTCGTTGACGATGCGGCGAACATTCAGACCTGCAATCTGTCCAGCCTCCTTTGTTGCCTGACGCTGAGAGTCGGAGAAGTATGCCGGAACGGTGATGACAGCGTCGGTCACTTCCTGTCCGAGGTAGTCCTCAGCGGTCTTCTTCATCTTCTGCAGCACCATGGCTGAGATTTCCTGTGGAGTATATTTGCGTCCGTCGATGTCAACACGTGGATAGCCACCTTCGTTGACTACAGAGAATGGCACGCGGCCCACTTCCTTCTCAACCTGCGCCCAATTCTCGCCCATGAAACGCTTGATGCTATAGACGGTCTTCTTTGGATTGGTGATAGCTTGACGCTTGGCAGGGTCGCCAATCTTTCGCTCACCGCCATCTACGAAGCCAACCACAGAAGGAGTAGTGCGCTTTCCTTCGCTGTTGGCGATTACAACTGGTTCGTTGCCCTCGAATACGGCAACACATGAATTAGTTGTTCCTAAGTCGATACCAATAATCTTTCCCATAATTGTACTATTTTTATTTGTTATTATTCTAAATTTAATTCTGACGTGGCATTGTGTGGAGCTTCGACTTATAATTGTCTTGTCAGCCATTTACTGCCATTTCACCTATGTCAGTGCAAAGGGTGTGCCAAAAGACAAGGACTGACAAATTGTCATACTTGTCATAACGGTTAAAGTAGTTTAAAAAATGGCTTTTTTCTGTGATTATATAAAATAATGTATTACTTTTGTGTCAAAAAGTGACTTAAAACAAAAAAACATTTAGTCAAACATTTAATACTGACATACATGAAGCGAGTCTTTTTAATATTCTGTATGGCCTTGACTGTGGCCAGTGGCATGGCACAAAGTCCGTATATTGTCAAGACCAAGGCCTCAAAGAGCACTGGTGAGGTGACGGTAAGTGAGGATGCCGATGGAGTAATGAACTTCTTGGCGTCCAACTTCAAGCGTCGTTCGTTGTGCGATTGGGAGGTGGGCATGAAGTTTATGGTTATTCCTGAGAAGTATGACCTCGTGGTGTGCACTTTTTATGATGCAAAAACAAACGACGAAGTCAACAATGGCAATTTGCGTCACAAAATAATGGTTTACAAAGGACACACTAAAGATAATAATGGCTCGGTACGATTGAACTTTGTATGTCAAGATGACAACAAGGAGTATTATTTCAAGATTCCTTCAGGCTCTTTCGACGACTATTGCTACAAAATGACAGGCGTGCGTACGTTGGCGTATTTGGGCGATGTTGACAAAGCACGTGAATTACTTATGGGTGAAACGCTCATAACCAAGGCACAGCAATATATGATAGATACGGAAAACGGCGGACAACAGGAGATTTTTGTCGGTAACAACACCGAGGTGAAGGTGGTTGCGATAGGAGTTGGCACGAGAAGTTTTCCTGTGAAGATAATTGTTGAGGACAGGCATGGCAACCAGTTCTATCAGAATGTGGCGATGAGCAGAACCAACTGTGGCTTGCGCGACGACGAGTTTATGTTGGACAAGGCCAAAAACACTTTTTGGGGTTCGTTCAATTTTTATGACCCAAATGTCAGTGCGGCTTCATATTCTCAGTATATAGGCCAGCTTGTATATACTAAGAATGCCACCAAGATGGTTGGCCCTACGGGCGAGACCGTCTCGATAGCCCGTTTGACCCAATTTTCTATAAAGAAGATTGAGCCAAAACCCATGACTGACTTTGTCACCTTATGGCTGAAAAACGCTCAAAACGGTTTCCAATATGCCAAAACGGTGAAATTGGAGAAAGGCGAGGGCGACGATGCCAAAGGCAATGAGGAAGACTATTTTGACTATTGGTTTGAGGAAGGAAACGTTGGGAAAGGCATTTCCGATGACAACTTGGAACTGATACGCAAGGGTCGTCTGGCCAAAGGATTTACCGCCAAGGAAGTGAAACTTGCACTTGGCGAGCCTGAAAAGGTGTTAACGTCGAAAGAAGGATTTGTTTCGTGGTACTACAAGAATGGTCATGTGGTGAAGTTCGACAGAAGCGGAAAGATGATGTAAAAGACAAAAAAGGAATGGGGTGGTTCCCATTCCTTTTTTTGCATCTTGCCGTGTCATTCTTTGTCTGATATGGCCTGCATGATTTTTGCTTCAATCTCTTCGGCAAGTTCCGGATTGTCCCTGATGACATTCTTTGTAGCGTCACGGCCTTGTGCCAATCTGGTTTCGTTGTATGAGAACCAGCTGCCGCTTTTTTGTATTATGCCGTATTCAACGCCAAGGTCAACTATTTCACCTATCTTTGAAATGCCCTCTCCAAAGGTTATTTCAAACTCAGCCTTACGGAATGGAGGAGCGACCTTGTTTTTCACTACTTTCACTCTCACTTGATTGCCTATGACGTCTTCGCCGTCCTTGATGCTTGTGACGCGGCGAATGTCGAGGCGCACGCTTGAATAGAACTTCAGGGCGTTGCCGCCGGTGGTTGTTTCTGGATTGCCAAACATTACGCCAATCTTTTCACGCAGCTGATTGATGAAGATGCAAGTGGTGTTGGTTTTGTTTACCGAGCTTGTCATCTTTCGCAGTGCCTGGCTCATAAGTCGTGCCTGCAAGCCAACAACGTTGTCGCCCATTTCGCCTTCAATTTCCTTCTTTGGCGTGAGGGCGGCAACAGAGTCGATGACAATGATGTCAACGGCAGCTGAACGAATGAGCTGGTCGGCAATTTCCAAAGCCTGTTCGCCGTTGTCCGGCTGCGATATGAGCAGGCTGTCGGTGTCAACGCCAAGTTTTGCGGCGTAGAAGCGGTCGAAAGCATGTTCTGCGTCGATGAATGCCGCAATACCACCTGCTTTTTGTGCTTCGGCAATGGCGTGAATTGCCAGTGTCGTCTTTCCCGACGACTCTGGTCCATATATTTCTATGATGCGTCCCTTTGGATATCCTCCTACGCCGAGTGCCGCGTTGAGGCTGATGCTTCCTGTAGGGATGACGTCAACTTTCTCTACGTTTTCGTCGCCGAGCTTCATTATAGAGCCTTTGCCGAAATCCTTCTCTATTTTTGACATTGCAGCTTGTATTGCCTGCAACTTCGCTTTCTTTATGTCGATAACTTCTTCTTCTTTTTTTGCCATGTGGGGTGTGATTTAGAGGTGAGAGGTGAGGGGTGAGAGGTGAGAGAATAGCTTGAGCCTTCTTCACCTTTATCCTCATTTCTCGCCCTTGGTTATTTTTAATTCAATATTTTTTCTTAAGCCGATAAGCATCTTGGCTATTTCATTGATTGAGGTTCCATTATTTCCCGTTCTTCTGTTGAAATATAATGGATTAGTTCTGCGATTTCAAGTTGGCACATAACTTCCCTTAATGAGCCGAATGCTATCTCTATGAAATGGATACGCTCCTTTAAGGAGAAGCGCCCCATTCCCTCTGCAATATTTGATGGTACTGATATTGCTGCTCGTTGGATTTGATTGGTAAGGGCAAGTTGTTCTTTGCCCGTGAGACGTTTAGTGAGGTTATAGATATCAGCAACCATCTGTTTGGACAGATGGTAAACTGTAAGTTTCCTATAATAGAAATCATTCATAATGTAGTTGTCTTCCTATTAACTATTCTCTCACCTCTCACCTCTTACCTCTCAAGTCTTACTACAACTCAATATCTCCATCAAACTCCTCATGCCACGGCAGCCCTTGCTTGTTGAGCTGTTCGAGGAATGGGTCGGGGTCGAACTCTTCTACGTTGTGTACACCGGGCTTGTTCCACAGTCCCTTGAAGAACATCATGGCACCTATCATGGCCGGTACACCTGTGGTGTAACTTACACCCTGCATGCCCGTTTCCTTGTAGGCATCCTGATGGCGGCAGTTGTTATATATATAATAGGTGTGTTCCTTGCCGTCCTTTATGCCACGAATGCGGCAGCCGATGCTTGTCTCGCCGTCGTAGTTCTCGCCGAGGTCCTGAGGGTTGGGCAGCACTGCCTTGAGGAACTGCAGTGGTACGATCTTCACCTTTGTGGTGCCGGTGCCGTCGGCAAGTGGAGCTTCGTATTCTATCTCGTCGATGCGCGACATGCCTATGTTCTGAATTACGTCGAGGTAGGTGAGATACTGCTGTCCGAAGGTCATCCAGAAGCGTGCGCGCTTTATGGTAGGATAGTTGATTACAAGGCTCTCAATCTCTTCGTGGTGCAGCAGGTAGCTCTCGCGAGGGCCGATGTTGGGGTAGGTGAGTGGCTGGTGGAATTCCAGTGGTTCTGTCTCCACCCATTTCCCGTCTTGCCAGTAGAGTCCCTTTTGTGTTATCTCGCGTATGTTTATCTCGGGGTTGAAGTTGGTTGCGAAAGCCTTGTGGTGGTTGCCGGCGTTGCAGTCAACGATGTCGAGGTAGTGAATCTCGTCGAAGTGGTGCTTTGCGGCGTAGGCTGTAAAGATGCTCGTCACACCCGGGTCGAAGCCGCATCCGAGAATGGCGCAAAGCCCTGCCTTCTCAAAGCGCTCGCGATAGGCCCACTGCCACGAGTATTCGAAGTGTGCCTCGTCCTTTGGCTCGTAGTTTGCCGTGTCGAGATAGTTGCAGCCACAGGCGAGACATGCGTCCATGATGGTAAGGTCCTGATAGGGCAATGCAAGGTTTACAACCAGTTCTGGCTTGAAGTCGTTGAAGAGGGCCTTCAGCTGTTCCACGTCGTCGGCGTCAACCTGTGCCGTCTTGATGTCCATGTTGTGTCCTGCCTTGTGTATGGCATCGACGATGGCGTCGCATTTTTCCTTTCTGCGGCTTGCAATCATGAACTCGGTGAATACGTCAGCATTCTGTGCTATTTTGAATGCCGCAACGGTGGCAACACCACCAGCACCAATCATAAGAATTTTTCCCATTGTTCTTTATTTTTTTTTGTTAATATTGTTTTTGTTATGTGGTGGAGATTTTTGTAGGGTAGAGGGTAGAAGGTAGAGGGTAGAAATATGTTCTACCCGTGGTTATTAGGCAGTTAAGTAATCTCTAACTTCTACCTTCCAAAAAATGCCCTCTCACCTCTCAATTACCTCCTCTCCCTTTATTCCCAGTGCATTCATCAGGGAGTAGCCGAGGATTTCTTGTCGGAAGTTGCCGCCGGGCATAGGTTGCATGGCAAATACGGTGATGCGTTTTTCGTCGTCGGCGTCCTTCAGTGCGCGGCGTACACCGTCGTAATACTTCTCGGCGTCAGGGATGGCCATGATGCGTTTAATGCCTTTCTGTGAGCACAGATGCATCAGCGCGTCGCAGAACAAGTGTTCCTTGTCAACCATGTCCTCAACTGGCAGGGCACTGAATTCAAATTCGCCTAAGTGGTCCTTGAATGCTTTGCCGTCGAGGTCGGCGGTAAGTCCTGAGGGGGTAAAGTTTTCCAGTTCCTCTCTTCCTTTGTCATAAACAAGTATTACCTGTATTGCGTTGTTGCCTTCGCGTATGCCACCGTCCAAGGCTATGCAGTCCGCCCAGCGTGCCATGTCGGCCTGTGGTATTCGTCTGCCAAGCATTCGCTCGAAGTTGACTATGAGATTAAAAGCCACTTTGTCGATGTATTCAGCATCTGCCAAAATGACGTTCTCTCTCCATTGTTGTTGTTCGTTCATCTTTTTTATGTGCAAATTTACGATATTATATTCAGATTGCAAAATGTTTAGGAGATTTTTTTAATTGGTATCCACATCCAGAACGTGGAGCCTTTGCCTTCTTCCGAATCCACTCCTATGCGTCCGCCGCATTTTTCGGCTATGGCTTTGCAGATGCTCAAGCCGAGTCCTGCGCCTTGAACGTAGTCGTTGAGCTTGACGAAGCGTCCGAAGATTTTGTCGCATTTGTCTTTGGGAATGCCGGCTCCCGTGTCTTCACAATATATGTAAAGCCCTTCTTCCTGACAGCGATATCCCAGTTTGATATGTCCGTTGTGGGTGTATTTCACTGCATTGGTCAAGAAGTTGGTAATGACCTGCTGCACTCTGTTGACATCCATTTCCACCATCAGGCGGTCGTAAGGATTTTCGGTAATGAACTCTACGCCGGGTTCCTGTACACGCTGGCTTAGCGAAATGCAAATCATGTTGAACGCCTCGGCGAAATCCACCATTGCAGGCCGCAGCGTAAGGCCGTTTGAGTCGAGTTCTGATATTACGAGAATGTCGTTGATCAGCTGCATCAGCAGATTGCAGTTGTTAAGTATGATTTTGAGGAACTCCTGCCTTTCTTCCTGAGAATCAACCGACTGCAGTACGTCGCAGAAGCCTACGATGGCGTTCAGCGGGGTGCGTATCTCGTGGGTCATGTTGGCCAGGAACACACTCTTCAGGCGTCCGGAGTCGTTGGCGCGCTCGGTTTCCTCCTTCATCTTCAGCTGTATGTCCATCAAGTCATCAACGTCTCTCATAAGTCCGAAGCAGCCCTTTATCTGTCCGTTTTCGTCATATTCCGGCACGCTGTTGATGGCAAACCATGTCTTTTTGTTTTCCTTGTCGAGCGACCTGTTCATTTCTATCGTAATGTTGCATGGTTGTCCGCCGTTGATGTTGGGGTCAATCAGATGGCGCAGGCCGTCCTTTTGTGCCTCGTCAACCACAAGATTGACGAATTCGTCGAATGAATATCGTTTTTCAAACGTGCGCAGGTCTTTATACAGCGTCACTCTCTGCTTGTTGTAGTTCGACCTCCATACCACCATGTTCGACTCTTCGAGCAGTATTTTCAGTTCGCCTTCGTATTTCTGTATCTCGCTGTTCACTCGTCTGATTTCATCGTCCTGTTGACGGCTCTGCATGTACATTTGTCGTTCGTCGTCCATGTCTCGTGTCGTCACCATGTAGTATATTATGTTGCCATTGTCGTTTTTTATGGGTCGGCATCTGAAGTCTATGTAGTCAACGTCGCCATTCCCGTTTACGTCGCATCGCGTGCAAACGAAATACCCCCCCTTGTCGTCGTGTGAGTAGTTGCCCCTGACGGCAGGCAGGTCAAACAGCAGTGTATCCTCGATGGTCGATTTCGACAATTCGCCCGAGTCGAATATGCGGCGCATCATCTTGTTTGCGCTTATCAGTTTGCCCGACGGGTCGTAGAGTGCAAGACCTGCTATCGACATTTCAAAAATGTGCTTGTATGTCTCTGAAATGTTGCGTTCCTGCTGTTCGTGCATTTCCTCGTGGGTAACGTCCGACAGGGTGGTGAACACGTTGGTCGGCTTGCCCTTGTCAACCTCTACGGCCATCTGTCCCATCATAATGTGCCAGTCAGGCTCACTGGCCGTACCGCGGTTAAGCCTATATTTGATGTGTACTATTTCACCGTTCGACCCAAGCAGTTTATAGAATCCGTTCTTTAGTCCTTCCATGTCGTCGGGGTGCACCTTTCTGTAAAACTCATGGTCGTCCATCTCGCCACTGTCGATGAGGTCGCCGTATAGGTTCCTGACCCTATTCTTGTCCAAGTCGGTGCAAATGATGTAGTTGCCGCCCATTTCGAGGGCCTTGCGCACAATGTTGTTGGTGTCGTTGGTGTTGCGCAGCGTGCGCTTCAGTCGGCTGTTGACCACCCTGTTGACGAGCAGCAATATGCACAGTGCAACGAAAATGGCAACAAACACCAGCACTATTATGGGCGAAGCGTTGTTTTTCTCCTTTGTTTCGGAAAACCACTTGTTTGACAACTTCATAAGTTTGCCGTTCTGCTCCATTGTGGTGCAGAAGTCGTCGAGGGCTTCTATCAGCTGGCGGTCACGGCTTGCAAAGCGCATTTTTCCGGCTGGCAGGTCAATGGGCTTTACTATTATGTCGTTTTCCAAACCATATCGTTTCACGAGGGCTTGCACTGTCTTTTCTCCGGCTATCAAGTAGTCAATTTCGTCGTTGGCCAAGCCTTCGATGGCCACTTTTATCGAGCGGTACTGCACCTGGTCGTGTGTAAGTAGTCCCTGCTCAAACGCTTTTTCGGCAGGGTATCCGCCTTCATTGGCTATTACCACTTCGTGCTGCGGCAGTTCCTTGAGGCTGCTGATGGGGGCAACCTCTTTTCTGCAAACCAGTACAACCCTAAACTGCTCCAACTCGAATTTGCCGTAATACACGCCTGGAATTTTCTCTACTACAGGAGTCAGCATCAGGTTGGTTTCGTTGGCCTCAAAGTTGTTTACGGCGTTCTTCTTGTCGCGCATTATGAACTTATAGTTCACGTGCAGCTCGTTAAGCATGCTGGTCATCACGTCGATGTTGAATCCTGTCGGCTCGCCTTTGTCGTCACGCGCCTCGTAGGGATAGAAGTCAATGTCGCACGATATGTTCAGCGGATGCTCCTTGTCGTATTTGTTTCTGAGGTCGTAGGCATTGGCCGTCATGGCAACGACTGTCATGATCATTGCCAAGGCCATGCGCCGTATGCTGTCAACGGGCAGCTGTGACAGCAAGCTGTAAGTCTTAAATTCCATTTGCATTAGTGTTTTCGAGTTCTTCCAAAAGATTCTTGCACGGCAGCGTCACCCAAATAGTGGTGCCTCGGCCTAACGACGACTGTATCTCCATGTGTCCTCCCATGAGGCTGGCCAGTTCGTGGCAGATGGTCAGTTCGAGTTCTATGTTGTAGTCGTTCTTTATTCCTTCGTATGTCCTGGTTGTCACTCGGGCAATGCTTGCCTTGTCCATGCCCGGGCCACTGTCCTCAATGCAGAACGTCACTTTCCCGTTGTGGTATTCGTAGCGTGTGCGAATGTATCCTCTTGCCGTAAATCGTGCCGATAGCAGGGTGAGCGTTTCTATTATGTGTCCTGTCTGTGCATTGTCTATTTCGACTATCAGCGGCTCTTCGCGTTCCATTATGTCGGTTTTCACGCCTTCGTGTATTCCGCGGCTCAAGCCCATCAGGCAGTACGACTTGAACAGTTCGCCAAAGTCGGTGGGCTGCGGGTTGAGTTCCAGCATCTTTGCGTCTATTCTCGACAGCAGCAGAATGTTGTTGACGAGCTTCAGCAGTTTGTCTGAGCTTTTCCTTATTTCCTCTATGAATGTCTTTTCGTCCTCCTTGTCGTGAGGGGCGTTGAACAGTTCGGCAAATCCCACTACGGTGTTGAGCGGAGTACGTATTTCGTAGCTCATGTTGGTCAGAAACGAGTCCTTCACCTTTTCAGCCTCTTGTGCCTTCTTTGTCTCGGCCGCCAGCTGCCTTTCGGTTTCTACCAGTTTGGTTATGTTGCGGCATAGGCAGAAGTAGTGGTTTATGGTGCCGTCGTTCGAGGTCATTGGCACGGCGTTCAGCTCGTAGTATATGTTGTCGCGGTGCTGGTCTCTCATTCGCGTCTTAAATCGCGCCTTGTATTTTTTCATCCTTTTCTTGTCCATGCGCAGCATGATGTTGGCCGCCGTGCGTGTTTGCGAGGCGTCAACCATGTGGACGCACTGCAGCTGCGACAGTTCAAGTTTTGGCTTGTGCATGTCGTAGGTCACTTCCATTTTTTTCGTGTTGATGTCGTAGTTGGCCAACTGCGTGTCGCTTACCTCAAGTGCATAGTTTATGTTCTCGACATACTTCTTCAGTTCGCCCGACGCCGTTTCAATGCGCTTCGAACGCCTCCTTTCCCTGTTCATTTGGGTTGCTATCTCGGTTATGTCGCGTCCGGCCGACACGATGCACTGCAGCTGTCCGTTGTTGTCGTATATGGGCATTATGGTAAACTCGTAATATACCACGCCCTTTCGCGTCCAGAATTCCGACAGTTCGCCGCGTCGGCGCAGGTCGTCGAAATCCACTATCGACGACACCCATATCTCGTCGATTACGTCGTCCTGCAGGTGGTGGAACACAGGCACCTGCGATATGTGCATTCTTGACTTCAGAAATTCATTTTTGTCAACAATGCCAAACGTCTCGCATGCGCTGTCGTTAATGTCGGTCATTATTCCGTCCTTGTCATAGTAGGCCATTTGTGCCATGGCCGTTTCGAATATGGTGCGGAAGCGCAGCAGGCTGTCGCTGGTGTTTATTGACTTTGAGCGTTCGGCAGTCTTGTCGGTTTGCACCCCCAACAGCATTGTCGGCTCGCCGTATTCTTCGTGCAGTATCGATATGTTGAGGTCGAAATAGTAGTTGTGGGCATTGTCGTGCGGCGAGTGGCATCTCACGGTAAAGGTGTCTGTCTCTATGTCCTTTTCCTTGACAAGTTCGATGGTCTTTTTTATTCGCGCAAAGTCGTCAGGATGGAAGAACATCGAGAATGCCCTCGTGTTGTATTCGTCGAGGCCTTCGCCTTTTATGGTCACGCTTCTGAACTTTTCCTGTTGTATGTCGTATGTCCATATTCGGTAGTTGCCCGACTTCAGCAGCAGTTCCAGCTGTGTCGTCTGCCGTTCGCTCTCGCGGCGTGCCTTTCGTTCACGGTATCGGTAGAAAAAGTTGTAGGCCAGCATGCAGACGATTACGGCTGCAAGAGTATATACCACATACCAAAGCCAGTTGGGAATGCCCGTCACCTTTGCCTCAGGGTAGAACCACTTTTTCCTCAGTGCCAGCACTTCCTCGCTGGCCGTTATCTCGTCGTAGATGCTGTCGAGGCGTGCCAGAAGGGTCGAATCTTGTGCCATGAAGTGGTATTCGCCATACTTCATGTTTACTGAAGTGAGGCGAATGTTGTCGAGTTTGTTGTTGCTGATTATGGTGCGCATGGTCATCGAGTTCCACAGTATGGCACCTTCGCCCGTCTCGTTGAGCTTTATCAGGGCTCCTTTCATGTCGTTTACGGGTATGGCGTTGTCGCCCAGGCCGTCGCGCTTCATCATGTTGTGGCTGAAGCTGTTGTCGTGCACCATTACCTTGTTGTTGCGCAGGTCGCCCCAGGTTTTTATCTTTGCCTCCTTGTCTTTGGCCCTGGCCACGCTGTGGGTAAACAGCGACAGGATGTTGTTGTTGTATTGTCCGTATTTGTCGTGGTAGAAGGCCTTTATGCCAATGGTAAGGTCGGCCTTGTGGTTCTCCAGGTCTTCAAAGTTGCGTGGCGACTGCTTCAGCTTTATGGTATATGGAATGCCGAGCCGGTTCATCATCAGTTTTACCAGGTCGATGTTGAACCCGTCGGGTTGCCCGTTTTCGTTGATGAAGGCATACGGAGCCAAATCCCAGACGTCTTCATAGACGAGAGGGTTGGCCGAAGTGTATTGTCTTGCATGTCCATTGATGCCAAGGGCCAGACACCACAGACACGTGATGATTATTCTTCTTGCGTGCATAGGTTAGGTGATGTAAGTTTATTGCGCGCAAAGATAAGAAAAAAATGCGACATGGCGAAGAAAAATAGCCTTTTTTTTCCTTTCTTCGCCATTTAAGCCAAAGTGAAGTCAAATTGCAGCCCACCAGAGGGCTTGTTGGCCACCGTAATGTTTCCTCCATGCAGCAGTACGGCGTTTTTCACTATGGCAAGTCCAAGTCCTGTTCCGCCCATTTTGCGGCTTCGTCCCTTATCTACCCTGTAGAAGCGTTCAAACAGTCGTGGCAGGTGCTGTGGCTCTACGCCGGTGCCGTTGTCGCTGAAACAGAAGTGCCAGCCGCCGTCGGCCTTTGGGCGTGCCGCGATGCTTATCTCTGTCCCCTCGCCGGCATAGGCAATGGCGTTGTCGGTAAGGTTTCGGAATATGCTGTATATCATGCCCTGCGCTCCGTTTATGACGAGCGGGTCGGGTATGTGGGTCTTTAGCGTCATCTTGCGTGCCTCCAGTTGCAGGGCCGTTTCCTTGGCTATTTGGCATATTATGGCCGTCACGTTGACATTTTCAAATTCCATCATGCTTGTGCCGTCGTCGAGCCTGTTGAGTGTCGATATGTCGCGCAGCAAACTTGTAAGCCGTTGGCTTTGGGCATAGCATCTGTCGAGAAACTGCTTGCGTGTCTGTTCGCTTATGGTGGGATTGCCCGTTATGGTTTCCAGATAGCCCTGAATGCTGGCCACTGGCGTCTTCAGTTCATGGGCCACGTTTTGCGTCAGTTGCCTTTTCAGCTCGTTCTGCTCCTCTTTCGTCTTCTGTAGGCGTTTGTAAATTTTTATTATGCTTTCCGATATCTCGCCAAGCTCGTCGGCAGGAAACTGTGCAAGGTCTTCGGTTTCGAGGCTTTCGCCATGGTCGGCTCGCTGTGCAAATATGTGTAGCTTCTTGATGTTGGCGTCGAGGCGGCTGATGAAGCGGTATAGTGTTATCGACAATATGGTCATCATCAGCAGTGCAAACCAAATGTAGTGTTGGTCGGCCTTAAGCGATTTGGCCAAGTCGTCATCGTAAGGCAGTGCTGTTCTTATTATTATGTTTTTATTGGGGAAGTATGTGGCCGAATAAAAGAAGTCGCCGTGCAGCGTGTTGCTTTCACGGCTAATGTCAAATCCGCTGCCTTGCCTCAGTGCCTCGGCCACCTCTTTGCGGTTTTTGTGGTTGCTGAAGTTTCTGTAGTCTTTCCTCTTGTTGTCGTAAACCACCTTCCCCTGCTTGTCAATCAGCGTTACGCGCAGATGAAGTATGTAATGGCTTTTCACATACTTGTCCAAGCTCTCTTCGGTTATTCCATCTTCCTCTATATTGTCGCCCATCCTGTAGTTGTAGTCCTGCAGATGTAGGTTTAGCATGTCTATCTTGAACTGTTTCTCGCGTGCCTGTTGGAACACGATAAACAGAACGGCAAAAATGAGAAACAGCGACAGCGTTCCCCAAAACAGTCGTTTGCCAACGGTAAGTTTTTTCATAGTTGTCTTCTTATGCGTCAAAGAAATATCCAAATCCCAGTCGCGTAACTATACACTTCGAGAAGCGGCCAATTTTTTTCCTCAGTCGTGTGATGTTCACATCAACCGTCCTGTCGAGTACGAAAACGTCTGCCGGCCATATCTTGGCTATCAGTTCTTGGCGTGAAAACACCCGTCCGCTTTCCTCCAAAAGAGTGCGAAGAATTTCAAACTCCGTCTTGGTGAACGGCACTGGCTCGCCATCGACGCTCACTGTCTTTTTGTCGAGGTTGAGCTCCAAACCTTGATAGTTTATTGTCGATGGCTGATGCTCGTCACTCTCCTTCGATGTGCGCCTCAGCACCGCCCTTACCCTTACTATCACTTCGCGAATGGAGAAAGGCTTCGATATGTAGTCGTCGGCGCCAAGATTAAATCCAGTGACGGTGTCGTTCTCGGTGTCGCGTGCCGTCAGGAATATTATTGGAATGTCCTTTGTGTCGTCCTGTTTTTTCAGATGCTTAGCCAAAGCGAACCCCGACATCTCGCCCATCATAACGTCGAGCAGAAGCAGGTCGAACGTCGTCAGGTCGAGAGTCAGTGCGCTCTCGGCCGAGTCGGCCGTCTCCACTTCATATCCTTCCGTTTCGAGGTTGAACTTCAGTATTTCACACAAGTCTTGTTCGTCGTCAACCACAAGAATTCTCCTTTTGTTTGCCATAAATTTATTGCCTTTACTTTTATCTTTGCATTATTCAGCGGCAAAGTTAATGCTTTTTTTGAAAGGCGCTTCAACATTCCTGTTACAATTTTGTTAAAAACTCAACTTTTGCAAAAAATAATAATTGTCAAGGAGTTGACTCCTTCAACTTACTGGTCGAGAAAAACGCATTGAACGGCAAATTTCTTTGTCGTTTGCGGGAAAATGTGTAACTTTGCGGCTCAGAACATCCATAAAAAAACATATTTATTTTAGCTTATGAAGAAGATAATAATGGGCATGGCAGCAGCCATGATGCTGATTGCCTGCAATGAAAACAAGACGCAACAGACCGTCGAAGCAGTTGATTCTGCAAGTGTAGTGACCGAAGTCATGATGAGCCGCAGGAGCATTCGCGCCTACAAAGATTCAACCATCAGCCGCGAAACGCTCAACGACATTCTAAAATGCGGCATCAACGCCCCCAACGGCAAAAACCTTCAGTCGTATGAGATACGCGTGATTGACTCACCTGCACTTATCGACTCTATTACGGCTGCCGTTGTGAAGGACAATCCGAAGATTGGCGAGCGCGAGGGATTCAAGAACATCTTTGTCAATGCCCCATGTGTCGTTTGCATTGCCTACGACAAAAACTACGACATGGCACAGATTGACTGTGGACTTCTTGGCGAGAACATCATCCTTTCAGCTTGGTCGAGAGGCATTGGCTCATGCTGTCTTGGCAGTTCAGCACGATGGATTCTCGACTCGCCTTCAGCCAAGCCATATCTCGACCGCATGGCTTTCTCCGAAGGTTACGAACTTCTCTATTGCATCGCCCTTGGCTATCCCGATGAGGCTCCCGACGCAAAGCCACGCCGTGAAGACAAGATAAAGTTTGTGGAATAAGAATTAAGGAGTTACAAGCAGTCGCGCAGGATGGCTGCAATGTCTTCCTCGTAAAGTGGCACCCAAGCACTGTCAAGGCCTTCGTTCACAGCTATGTGATGTGCCATTTCGTCTATTCGGCTGCCGTCGATGCCCACTGCACCCAATGTCATTGGTATGCCGATGCTCTCGTAGAAATTGTGAATGGCTTGTATGCTCTCCTCGGGAGTGGCAGTGCCAAACACGTTCTTGCCAAACGACGTGATGCGCTCCACCACCTGTTCGTGCAGTTGGCCAGTAGTGGCGCTGAGTATATGGCTCATCCAGCGTGGAGTGACAATGGCAAGGCCCTCGCCGTGGGTGATGTCGTAATGACCTGAGAGGGCGTGCTCGATGGCGTGCATTGGCCATCCGCTCTCTGAGTTGCCAAGGGCGTATATGCCGTTGCAGCCAAGTGTCGTGGCATAGAATATCTCGGCGCGCGCATCGTAGTTGTCCGGCTCGTCAAGCACAATCCTGACGTTCTTTACCAACGACTTCACGGCACCCTCCATAAAGGCGTCGTTCATCATGATGTGCTCGCCGCAGAAGTACTGCTCCATGATATGGTTGATGCAGTCGGCAATGCCGGCGAGTGTCTGCTTCACGGGAAGCGTGAAAGTGTAGGTTGGGTCGATGAACGACACGGCGGGGAACACCAACGGCGAGAAGTAGGCGAGCTTGTCGTTGGTTTCAGTGCGTGAGATTACGCCTCCCGAGTCATACTCCGAACCAGTGGCCGCCAATGTGATGATATCTACAATAGGTATGGCCTTGAGAGTGGGAGCCTTGCCTGTGACGATATCCCATGGGTCAGCGTCCGAGCAGGCGGCTCCGGCTATTGCCTTTGTGCAGTCGAGCACGCTGCCTCCACCTACTGAGAGTATTACGTCGATGCCCTTTTCCTTGCATATACGCACGCCTTCCAATACGCTGGGATTGAACTTGGGGTTAGGTTCAATGCCGGGCAATTCGTATATCTCCTTGCCTTCGAGGAGTTGCAGCACCTGGTCGTAAAGACCGCTGCGCTTGATGCTTCCGCCGCCATAAGTTATTAACACCTTGTCGCCGTACTGCGCCATAACGTCCTGCAGTTTCTCTGCCACCACGCCCTTGCCGAAAATCAGTCGCGTGGGAGTTTGATAATCAAAGTTTCTCATAGTTGTTCTTTTTTTGTACATTATTAAAACTGCTGCAAAGATACTGCTTTTTTTCTTATTCCAAATATCTCGAATATGGTTTTTATTACCATAATTCAACTTTCCCACACTTATTTATGCAGTGCGGTAACTTGCTCCCCCTCTAAGATAGAGGGGGTGTCACGTAGTGACGGGGGCGTATGAACTGCCGTATAAGTCATATTACCTTTCGAGGCAGTACATACTCCCTCCCCCCGTTGGGGGACTCCCCCTACCTTAGGGGAGAGTAAGTTACTGAACTGCGTAGATTTAGCCTTGATATGACGATGCTGTGAGGAAACGGTGCGGTGCCTATGTTTCATTTTCCTCAGCGTCACATAAAAGGTCAGAATGTCCTTTCGTAGGGATAGGACCGGAAGAAGCGAGGCGGGAGCCTGGCTTACCCTCACTTTGTTTCGTTATGTTTGGGTGGTCAACCTGCAGAGTGAACAATGACAAGTAGAGTCAACGAGAATTA
>JAQXRI010000139.1 GCA_029218445.1 Prevotellaceae bacterium
AACCGTGTTGATTATAAAATTCCTCTTCGCCCTTTCACCCTTTCAGAATGTGAGCAATACATGAAGAGCAGAAAGGTAAGTATGTCGAGAAAACAACTGGTAGAAGGTTATATGATTATGGGAGGTGTGCCTTTCTATTGGAAAGCAATGCAAAAAGGGCTTAGTCTTGCACAAAATATCGACCAGAACTTTTTCACTCCAGGTGGCGAGCTATACGAAGAGTTTGATGCGCTTTATGCATCATTGTTCAAAAGACCTGAGGGATATATCAAGGTGGTGAAGCTCTTGTCGGGCAAGCGTTCCGGATTGACAAGGAACGAGCTTATAAAGAGCGGGAAGTTTGTTGACAACGGCAACTTCGGTCAGTTACTTATAGACCTTGAGAGTTGCGGGTTTATACGTTGTTACAATATTATTGGCAACGAAAAGAAAGATGCCGTTTACCAACTCATCGACCCTTTCACCATATTTTATTATGAATTCATGAGTGGAAATTCCCGTAAAGACCCGCAATTTTGGTCGCATAGTCTGAATAAACCTGTTTATAATACATGGTGCGGACTGAGTTTTGAGCGTGTGTGTATGCTTCATGTTGAGCAGATAAAGCAAGCACTCGGTATTTCGGGGATTATTTCAGGTGTATATTCGTGGCGTTCTGTAAATAGCAAGCCTGGTGTACAGATTGACATGCTCATTGATAGGGATGACGATGTTGTCAGCATATGCGAAATGAAATACACCTCAAACCCATGGGAGATGCAGGCATCTGACCTTGAAGACATATTGCGCAAGGAGGATGTTTTCAAGAGGGAGTCGCGCACATCAAAGACCACTCATAAGGTTTTGGTAAGTGCAAATGGTGTGAAACGCAATGAGTATTCTGATGACATCCAAAAGATTGTGACATTGGACGACCTGTTTAAATGACACAGTGAAGGGATGTAGGTATATGTTTATGATGATTTAGGCATAGATTGATGTGGTGGCAGATGGGTGGCAGATGAAAAAGGAAAATCACAGTTATGAAAGTGTGCCATTAGGGTGGTAGTGAGTTTGCCGCCAAGCAAGTCTATTGCAATGCCTGTTAGGTGAAAACGTTTTGTTTTGCATTATAATATGTTATATTATTACGAGAAAAACGCTGTTTTTATTGCTTCTTTTCAAAAAACACAGTAAATTTGCATGCGAAAAGGAGGGCGACGGAAGAAATTAATCAATTTATTAATAACTTATGAAAGTAATATTAGTGAACGGCAGCCAGCACAAGCAGGGCTGCACCTATACGGCTCTGAGAGAGGTGGAGGAAGTGTTGAACAGCTTAGGCATCGACACCGAGATGTTCTGGTGTGGCAACAAGGCAATAATGGGATGCGTGGGGTGCGGACACTGCGCCGAGAGCAAACGGTGCTGGAACGCCGACGACACGGTGAACGAATTTCTTGAGAAGGCTGAAAAGGCCGACGGATTCGTGTTTGGCACGCCCGTACACTTTGCCGGCACGTCGGGTTTCATCAAGCCGTTTATGGACAGGGCGTTCTGCTCGAAGCAGTCGCTGTTTTTCAACAAGCCCGCAGCGGCCATCGTGAGCTGCCGAAGGGGTGGGGCGCAGGGCGCATTTGAAGACCTCAACCGATACTTCACCATTTCGTGCATGCCAGTGGTGTCGTCGAAGTATTGGAACGAGGTGCACGGCAACAAACCCGAAGAGGTGATGCAGGACCTGGAGGGAATGCAGACCATGCGACAGCTGGCACGCAACATGGCGTGGATGCTGAAGTGTATCGAGGCGGGACGCAACGCTGGCGTCGAACTGCCCGAACACGAAAAGCCGATAAAGACAAACTTTATAAGATGACACTAAATAAAAGCAGAAACAACACCTGACGAGTCACGCTGCTGTCGTTCCCCTATCTGCAGAAGATGGTGGGCGGAACGGAGGCTCACCAATATGCAGTGGTGGGTGTCGCACTGGGTGTGTTGGCTGCCGTGATGACACTGGCCTGCGGACTGCTGACCAAGGAAAGGCTGAAGCCGGTGAGGGCCGAGAAATTCTCGATGAAGCAGTTTGCCGACCTGTTTGCCAACAAGCCCTGGATTTACCTCACGCTCATAGGCATCTGCACCAACTTCTTCAACGGCTTCAGGTATGCCGTGGCAGGCTATCTGCTGACCTACTGCCTTGGAGGCGAGATAACGGTGGGAGGACTGATAGTGAACTACACCGTGTTTATGACCTTTGGCGAGCTTACGTGCATGATTTTCGGAGGTCTGTCGCCTAAGTTTACCGAGATGGTTGGCTCGAAGCGCAAGGCCTTTGCGGTGGCTGCGGCAGTGTGTGTGGTGTTTTCGGTGGCGTTCTTCTTTGTGCCAATGAGTCCCGCCTACATTTGGGTGATGGTGGCCTTGGTGGTGCTCACTTCGGTGGGCGTAGGGCTGTATTCGCCGCTGCTGTGGTCGATGTATGCCGATGTGGCCGACTATGCCACTGAGAAGAACGGAACGTCGTCAACGGGACTGATATTCTCGTCGGGCACTATGGCACAGAAGTTTGGCACGGCCATTTCTGGCTCGCTCGTGGCCTTGTTTTTAGGGCTTGCGGGTGCGAGCATGACAACCGACGACATGGGCAACGCTATAGTCGATCCGGCGTCGATAACCGACGGGGTACTGACGATGGTGTGGTCGCTGTTCTCGTTGTTTCCTGCCGCCATTGCCTTGATTATGGTACTGCTGATAATGAAATATCCGATAAAGAAATAGGAGTTTTTTGGGGAGTTTTTTAGGAGTTAAAGGAGTTATGGAGTTAACTCCTAAACCCTTTAACTCCCAAATAAAAAAAGAATTATGACTACAATGAAATTGAACATCGCCTTTGCCGCCTGCTGCTTGGCACTGTCGGCACAGGCACAAAACGTGAAGAGTGACATTAAGGCTACGCTGAACAAGCAGGTGGCATTTCCGCAGACGGTGGCACCGGGCAACTATAGCGGCATAACGTGGTTGGGTGGAAATACGTATGCCGTGGTGAGCGACAAGGCCAAGAGCGACGGTTTTTTCATCTTCCACATCAACATCGACCCCGACACGGGACAGATTTCGCACGCCTACTCAAACGAGTTCAGAAGCGCCGACAGGCCTAACCGCGACATGGAGGGCATTGCCTATGTGGAAAGCGACTCGACGATATTCATAAGCGGCGAGGAGGACAACAGGATAATGGAATACCGACTGAAGGACGGCGAACGTACAGGCCGACAGCTGGATATGCCCGACAGCCTCGCGGTGACAAGCCCAAACTATGGCTACGAGTCGTTGACATACAACGCCAAGACACGACGATTCTGGACTGTGAGCGAAGGCATGCTGCCCATCGACGGCACTACGGCGTCGCCCTCGGTGAAGGTAAAAAACAAGTTGAGGCTGCTGTGCTTTGACGAAAACCTGAAGCTCGTGGCGCAATATCCTTACGAGATGGAGATGCCCGAACTGAAGTCGAACTCGGCTGAGCTGTATGCCATGGGAGTGACCGAGCTGTGCGCACTTGACGACGGCCGCGTGCTGGTGCTTGAAAGGGAGCTGTATGCTCCGTCGCTGAAGTTCGGCTCGTTTGTCAACTGCAAGCTGTATGTGGTTGACCCTACCGACGACTACTATTCAGACTTTCTGCACAAGAAGCTCGTGACAAGCTTCAAGACAAGCATGACGGGACTGAAGAAAGACTTTGCCAACTACGAGGGCATGTGTCTCGGACCCAAGCTCAACGACGGCAGGCAGGTGCTGGTGATGATTAGCGACTCGCAGGCACAGTATAAGGGAGTGCTGAAAGACTGGCTGAAGACTATAGTGCTTGACTATTGACGCCTTTAGCGTGTGGTCAGCCAAGGGTGATGTTTCGCACGTCAACATGCTCGTGGAGGAATATCTGCGCCGACTCGCGGAACTTGTCGGGATTTTCGGTAGTAAGATATTCCACACGGCCATGCTTGGTGCATTGACGCTCCATTTCGGGATGGCGTGAAAGATAGTTTTTGAGGCTTTCGGCCACGTATTCGCCCTGTGGGATGATGCGTATGCCCGGGGCGGTGAACTTCACTATTTTGGGCATAAGCAGTGGGTAGTGGGTGCAGCCGAGGATGATGGCGTCGATGCTGGAGTCGAGGCGCATGAGCTGGTCGATGCGCTTCTTGACGAAATAGTCGGCACCGGGACTGTCGGCCTCGTTGTATTCGACCAACGGCACCCAAAACGGACAGGCCACGCCCGAAACGACGATGTCGGGATAGAGCTTCTGTATCTCCAGGGTATAGCTTTCGCTCTTTATGGTGCCTTCGGTGGCTAGCACGCCAATGTGGCGTGTGGTGGTGAGCTGCCCGATGACCTCGGCCGTGGGGCGTATGATGCCCAGTACGCGGCGCGAAGGGTCGATGTGCGGCAGGTCGTGCTGCTGAATGGTGCGCAGGGCCTTGGCCGATGCCGTGTTGCAGCCGAGGATGACGAGATGGCAACCAAGCTCGAACAGGCGCACGACGGCCTGGCGCGTAAACTCATATACAACGTCGAACGAGCGTGGACCGTAGGGCGCACGGGCGTTGTCGCCGAGATACATGTAGTCGTATTCCGGCAGCAGGTTGCGGACGCCGTGAAGAATGGTGAGGCCTCCGTAGCCTGAATCGAAGATGCCTATTGGTCCGGGCGCGCTCGACAATGTGGTCATTGCAGCATGTCTTTGATTTGTTGCGTCAGGCAGACGCTCTTGTTGGGGTTGATGTATGGGCAGGCGTCAGAGTCGGTGTTGACAATGAGGTCGAGGTTGAGCTGCGCGCCAAGCTCGTTGAGGGCTTCCTGTATCTTGTTGTGCAGCGGGGCGTAGATGGCGCGTTCGGCTTCGGCCAGCAGTCGCTTGCTTTCCTCCTTGAACGCGATGTTCTTCTCCATCAGTTCCTGCAGCTCCGTCTGACGTTTCTTGAGAATGGTGGCCGGAAAGTCTTTCTGCCCTTCAAGAAAAGCCTCGTATTTGCGGTTGAACTCTTCCTTCACGCGCTGCATCTCGGCGTCGTATTTTGAGCGCAGCTCGCTAATGTCACGCTGGGCGAGAGCCAGGTCGGGCATTGCCGAGAACACCTCGTCGTAGCTGAAATAGCCTATTGTGGGCTGTTGTGGAGCCTTTGAGGAAGCCAGCGGTGTGAGCTTGACGTTCTGAGCTTGCACCGGCATGATGGCAGCCGATGCAAGCATAAGTATTGCAAGTATTGTTTTCTTCATTATTTGATGCCGAGTTTAGCTTTTACCTGAGCCGTCACGTCGGTGCTCAATGTGGTGCTGATGTAAGGAATGCCGCCGGCGTTGTCCATGATATAGACATAGCCTCCGGCCTGTCCCACCTGCTTGATGGCGTCGATTACCTTAGTGGTGATGGCCTGCATCTTCTCCTGCTGAGCCTTGGCCAGTGCCTGCTGGTTGTCCTGATAGCTCTGGCGAATCTTCTGGTCCATTTCCTGCAGTTCGGTCTCGCGGCGCTGCTTGATGTTGTCGGGCAGTGTAGAGGCGTTGGTCTCGTAGTCCTTCAGCTTCTTTGAGAATTCGTCCTGCATGCTCTTCAGGTCGGCCTCGTACTGCTGTGCCAGCGCTTCTATTTCCGTCTTGGCCTTAGCGTATTCAGGCATGGCTTGTATTACTTCCTGCGAATTGACATGTCCGAACTTCTGTGCCATGGCAGCTATTGGTGCCAGCATCAAAATCATTAAAAGTACTTTTTTCATTTTTTTCTATAAATAATTAATTATTAATGTATCACTTATATCCCAGCTTCGACAGCACCTCGTCGGAAATGTCAATCTTCGGGCTGCCAAAGATGATGCCGCTGTCGCTGGCACGGTCGAGCACAAGCTGATAGCCGCGCATGTCGGCAATGTCCTTCACCACGTTGTATATCTCGTCCTGTATGGGTGCCATGAGGCTTGTGCGCTTTTTGTATAGCTCGCCCTCGGGTCCGAAATATTTGCGTTTCAGCTCGCTTGCCTCCTGCTCTTTCTGCATGATGGCGTCTTGCTTGGCCTTCTTCTGCTCCTTAGAGAGGAAGGCGACCTCGTTTTGATAGTTTTTGTACATGGTCTGAGCCTCGGTGTTGATGGCTTCGACCTCAGCCTGCCATTTCTTTGAAACTTGGTTCAACTGTTCGTTGGCACGTTCGTATGCAGGAATGTTCTTCAGGATGTATTCCATGTCGAGAAGCGCAAACTTCTGGGCGTTGGCAACCATTGCCGTCATTGCCACAACAATCACTAAAAATATCTTTTTCATGACCAAAACTTTAAGTCTTTAATATTGTAATATTTTAATTCTTTAATTTCAGCAAAGCTGATTAGAATTCCTGTCCAAGTATGAAGTGGAACTGGCTTCCACCCTTTGTGCCTGTTGACAGTGCCTTGTCGAAACCGTAGGCCCAGTCGATACCCATAAGACCAACCATCGGGAGGAAGATGCGGACACCCACTCCTGCCGAACGCTTCATGTCGAACGGGTTGAACTTCTTGGTGTCGTACCAAGCGTTGCCGCCTTCGAGGAAGCCGAGGCCATAGATGGTGGTGTTGCCAAGCATCAGCGGGTAGCGCAGCTCGAGCGTGAAGCGGTCGTAGGCATAGCCTAAGGCCGAATATGGCGTCAGCGATCCGTTTTCGTAACCGCGGAGGGCTATTGTCTCCTGTGCATAGCCGGTGGAATAGCCGCTCATGCCGTCGCCACCCACATAGAAGGTCTCGAACGGCGACTTCTTGTCTTTATTGTAGGAACCGAGGATACCCAGTTCGACGCGAGTCATTAAGACGAGGCACTTCTGACCGTTGGTGAGGGCGGTGTAGGTCTTCGACTTGAACTTCCACTTGTGGTATTCAATCCAGCGGTACTTCTCCTGCTGCTCTTCCTGATAGGTGGCCGAGGTGTAGTCGGTGGCCAAGGTGCTGTAGTCCTTGTTGTCGAATGCCGACCATGGCGGAGTGAGCGTTACCGAAGCCATGAACTCTGAACCACGGCGTGGGAAGAGCTGGTTGTCGGTGCTGGTGCGGGCAAGTGTTATGCCGAGGTTGATGTTGTTGCAGTTACCGTTGCTGATGATGAAGTACTGCCAGTCGCGCAGCATATAGCGCTGGTAGGACAGTGTCATCGACAGCTGGAAGTAGTCATCGGGCCAGCGCAGGCGTTTGCCCCAACCCAACGAGAGGCCGAAGAGCTGCACATACTTGTCGTCGTCGAGGTAGCTCTCGTAGTTGTTGTAATAGTTGTTGTAGTAGCCGTAGCCGCCATAGTAGCTGTACATTGAGTTCATCCACGAACTGTTGTAGTAGTTGCTGTTGACGTCGGTCTGCTTGGAATAGTATGCACCGATGTTGAAGGCGTTAGGACGCTTGCCGCCAAACCATGGAGCCGAGTAGCTGATGGAGTACGACTGGTAGTAGGAGCCGTTGGTTTGTGCCGAGAGGGCCAGCTGCTCGCCATCGCCAATAGGCATGATGCCACGGTGCATCTTGTTCTTGCCGAAGAGGTTGGCCATGGAGAAGTTGTTGAGCTTCAGCGAGATGCGGCCTATGACACCCGTCTGTCCCCAACCGAGCGAGAACTCCACCTGGTCGTTCGACTTCTGTTCGAGAGGCCAGTTGATGTCCACCGTTCCGTCTTCGTAGTTTGGCTGAATGTCGGGCTGCACCTTCTCAGGGTCGAAGAATCCCATGGAGGCTATTTCGCGTGCGGTACGCATGAGTGCTTCCTTTGAGAACAGGTCGCCCGGCTTTACTTTCAGCTCGCGGCGCACCACATCCTCATAAAGGCGGTCGTTGCCATAGATGCGTACGTGGCTCACGTGTGCCTGTTGTCCTTCGGTTATGCGCATCTCCACGTCGATGGAGTCGCCTATGATGTTTACTTCGGTGGGCTGCAGGTTGTAGAAGAGGTAGCCGTTGTTCCAGTAGTAGTTGCCCACGGCATCGTCGTCTTCCGAGAGTCGCTTGCGCATTTCCTTCTGGTTATACACGTCGCCCTTCTTCATGCCGAGCAGCATGTTGAGGTAGTCGGACGTTACGACGGTGTTGCCCACCCATGTGATGTTGCGCAGATAGTATTTCTGTCCTTCGTCAATCTTGATGTAGATGTTGACGTGGTTTTCGTCGTGGTTGATGACGCTGTCGCGCACGATGGTCATGTCGCGGTAGCCCAGCTCGTTGTATTTGTCGATGAGGTTCTGCTTGTCCTTCTCGTAGCGTTCGGGGGTGAATTTCTTCGACTTGAGGAACGAGCCGAGCGTTCCGGCCTCGTGTGTCTTCGAGAAGACGCCTTTCTTAAACAGTCCACCCTTGATTTTCGACAGTTTGAGGTTGTCGTTGCCGTCGATTAAGATGTAGCGCACCTTCATCTTGTCCTTCTTGTCGATGTTGACGTCGAGAATGACCTTGTTCTTCTCTGCTACGTCATCGCGCTGCATGATGTTTATCTCAGCGTTCTTGTAGCCTTTGTCGTCGAAGTATTTCTTTGCGAGTATCTTTGCGCGGTCGATCATGTTGGGAGTGATTTGGCTGCCCTTCATGATGCCGAGCTTGGCCTCCATGTCCTCACGCTCAGACTTCTTTATGCCGTAGTAGTTGATGGTGCTGATGCGTGGCCGCAAGGCGAGGTTGAAGCAAAGGTATATTTTCGACCCGACGATTGAGTCGGCCGAGATGCTTACCTTTGAAAACAGTCCGTGCTTCCAATAGCGTTTTACCGCTTCGGTTATTTCCTGTCCTGGCACACTGATTTCCTGTCCCACCGACAGTCCTGACAAACCTGTGAGCACATAGTCCTCATATCCCTCGACGCCTTTTACCGTGATGCCTCCGATGGTGCATGTTCGAGGTGTGCCGGCGTAGGAAATGTCGGGGTGGACAATGACATCCTGTGCCATTGCCGAAAAACTGTAGCAGAGTGCCGTCAGTAGCAGTGCCGCCACCTTATTTATTATATAAGTCTTTGGTTTAGAAGTGTTCATTCTTCTTCTTTAATTGTTTTCATTGTTTTCGACTTGTGCCTCAGTCAGTCCAAAGCGTCTTTGCTTGCGCTGATAGCATTCGATGGCCTTGTGGAGGTCGGCCTCGGTGAAGTCGGGCCAATAGGTGTCGCAGAAATACAGCTCGCTGTAGGCTATCTGCCACAGCAGGTAGTTGCTGATGCGTATTTCGCCTCCGGTGCGTATGAGCAGGTCGGGGTCGGGCATGAAGTTGGTGGTGAGGTGACTTGAGATGGTGTCCTCGCTGATGTCGGCCGCCGCCATCTTGCCATTGGCCACTTCTTCGGCAATGCGTCGTGTGGCGTTGACTATTTCCCATCGTGACGAATAGCTCAAGGCCACCACCATGGTCATCCTGTCGTTGGCGGCAGTACGGTCCATTGTGGCCTGCAGCTTTTCCTGTACCTGCTTTGGCAGTCTTTCCATGTCGCCAATGACGCGGAACCTTACGTTGTTTTTCATGAACACCTCGTCTTCGAGTGATGTCAGTACGAGTCCCATGAGTGCCGCTACCTCGTCGGCCGGCCTGTTCCAGTTTTCCGTCGAGAAAGTATATAGTGTAAGAAATTTCACGCCGAGTCGTGTACACTCTGCCGTTATCTTCTTGGCGACGTCAACTCCGGCCTGGTGTCCGAAACTTCTTTCCTTTCCTCTTTCCATGGCCCAGCGGCCATTGCCGTCCATTATTATGGCGACGTGTGCGGGAATACGTCCCTTGTCTATATTACCTGTCATATTTTGTTGTTTCTTATTCGTCGTTGTGACATGTTCTGCATTTTGCCCAGATGTCGTAGCTCACCCCTATTTGCAGCATGCTGTAGCTGTCTTTGTTCTTGAACATTCCGCTGCTCTTGATGCCGTAGGGGTCGTTGACACCGTCTATCCTGTCGCTTGTGGTGAAGTGCATCATCCATTCGACCGTCAGGTTGAGCCTTTCGGCCACCTTGTATCTTATGCCGCCTCCTATGGGGAAGTTGGTGGCCACCACGCTGCCCCAGGGTGTGTTGGCAAAGGTCATGCCTACGCCCACTGCAATGAATGGTGTGAGACGTTTGGCACCCCTGTAGTCGTGTCCTGTGCCGTAGGGCCAGAAGTTGTATTCGTAACGTACGCCTGCGTCGAACACTCCGTTCTTGAACGTCCTGTTGGCGTCGTTAAGCTCAGGGTAGTAGGTCGTGCCTTGGTCGTAGGAGCCTTTGATGTTGCCGTAGCTCAGGCTGAGGCACCATGTCATTCGCGGATTGGGCTTATAGCGTGCGATGGCCGATGCCATGGGCTGCATGTTGCGAGTGAGGCTGCCGCTGTAATCGCCCTGATAGGCCATAAGGCCTACGCCGGCGCCTATCTCCATCCTGTATTCAGGGTCGTCCTGGGCATTGGCGCTTGCGGCGGTCAGAAGCATTGCAGCGAGTAACAGGGCCTTCATGATAGTCTGGCGTTTAATGTCTCCACCCAAGTTTGTTGAGGCGGCCGCGCCACACTTGTCCGCTGCTGTTGAGCATTATCCACACGTAGTCGTTGTCGTCGGTGCATACGGTCATTGCGCTTGCGCTGTTGTCGAATCCGTATGGATATTCTATGTTAGTGTGCTTAACCCATTTCATTCCGCCGTCCGAGCTGGCGTAGATGCTTGAGTAGGCCTTCTCCTTGCAGCCGTTGATGCCCTTGCCGCCGAAGGCGAGCAAGAGGTTGTCGTAGGCTATGACGTTGAGGCTGCTGAGGCTCTTCAGCGGCGACTGGCTTCGGCTGTCGTAGTTCATGTAGGTCCAGCTGCTCTTGTTGCTGCCTGCGTCCTTCTCAACTATGTTGCGCCATACCACAGCCAACGAGTCGGTGGCGGTGGTGGCCTCGTGGCGGTTGCCCACGAGGAGCACGTAGTCGGTGTTTTTGCTGTATTGGAAGTCTTGGCAAACAAACGAGAGGTCGTAGGTGGGCACATATCGGCCTTCGCTGTCCATGTCGCTTTCGGTCCATGTAAGGCAGTCGTCGGTTGAGGCCATAAACCTGTTGTCGGCCGTCAAGCCATACACTTCAGTCGAGCTGGCGGCCACCAGTCGGCTTATCGGGGCTTGGTCAACAACCACCTCGTAGTTGTGGCCGTCCTGTGTCTTCTTCACTTTATTGCCGTCGAGCACAAACATGGTGTTGCCCTTTACCACTGCATTCTTGTAGGCGTTGGCGTCGTCGAGCGTGGCGTCGTCTTCGGTCAGCACCTTGTCGTTGGCTGCGTTCATGCGATAGACTTTCGTTGCATTGTCCACTGGAGCCATTACGATGATGTTGCCGTTGAGGAAGTGCGACTTCATGTCGCGCAGCGTGGTCAGCACGCGGCTGTCGGGATATTGCGTCCATTTGAACGAGTCGGCGCTTTCCTTGTGAACATTAACCGTGATGGTGTATTTCTTTTCGTTCAGTCCGCTTGTCGAGAACACCGAGATGGTTCGTGGCGAAGAAAAGTCGATGGTGTCGGCGGTGTTGAAATACGTAAGAGTGTCGCTTGTCATCGACTTGATGGCGGCGTAACTGTTGTTTTTCGTAGAGTAGGTGCAAAGGATTTTTGCGGCGTTGGTCCCAACGGGAAGCGAATCGACGTTGTAAATCAGTCCTTGCAGCTGGTCGATGTAGAAATTGTATGAGCTGACCTCGGTACTCATCTCGACGTATGTAGAGTCGGTGCCTGTAGAGTCGGTGGTGTGTCGTGTCATTTCTACTGACGAAAGTGAGAATGCAGTGATGGCGGCGTCGTCGTAGAAAGTGACGTCGTCGTTGTCGGAATTAAGGCATGAAGCCATTATTATTGCCGCCAAAAACAGGAGGCAAAGAGAAATGAAATGTCTTCTCATTAAATGTGTTTTTAATTTTTAGGTGCAAATTTACTCAGATTTCTTCAAATATCTGCAACTTCTTACTTTATATTAAGTTAAATATATGATAAAATGTATCTTTTTATACCTTATTGGTCGAAAATGATATGTTTCGTGGTGGCTGAAACGTATTTTTGCGGCATTGTAGCCTTGAGGTAAGACCAAAAAAAAGAGCGGTGAAACCGCTCGATTCTATTGGCTTTAGCGTACATTGGTGTGCTTCAGCATTATTATGCCCAAAGCCATTGTGGCCAATGTAGCAACGGTAGTGACCGTCATTTGTACATCCATTATCATATTACTTTCAAATAACATTAAATTTTACAATTATCCTATAAATACTGGTGCAAAGTTATACAGAAAAAGCATAATGGAGAAGCCTCGTGGGCCATAGATGCGGCAAGGAGGCTTTTTTTTGACGTATATCAAAAAGGGCAAAAAGGAAGCTCTGCCGACAATTCACTTGCCAGCAGAGCTTAGTACAAAGATATATTAGAGTGTTATGACTCTTGTGTGGATTAGAGCTGTGGACCAGCTGCAACGAGAGCCTTGCCAGCCTCGTTTGTGGTGTATTTGCCGAAGTTCTTGATGAAGCGGCCTGCGAGGTCCTTAGCCTTCTCTTCCCACTGGCTTGCCTCTGCGTAGGTGTCGCGTGGGTCGAGGATGTTGGTGTCAACTCCTGGCAGTTCTGTTGGTACAGTGAAGTCGAACATTGGAATCTGCTTTGTAGGAGCCTTGTCGATGTCGCCGCTGAGGATAGCGTCGATGATGCCGCGTGTATCCTTGATTGAGATGCGCTTGCCGGTACCGTTCCAACCAGTGTTTACGAGGTAAGCCTTGGCGTTGTTGGCCTCCATCTTCTTAACCAGCTCCTCGGCATACTTTGTTGGGTGCAGCTCAAGGAATGCCTGGCCGAAGCAAGCTGAGAATGTAGGAGTAGGCTCGGTGATGCCACGCTCTGTACCTGCCAACTTGGCTGTGAAGCCAGAGAGGAAGTAGTACTTTGTCTGCTCAGGAGTCAGGATAGATACTGGAGGCAGAACGCCGAATGCGTCGGCCGACAGGAAGATAACCTGCTTTGCTGCTGGAGCAGAAGAACCTGGCTGGATGTTGTTGATGTGGTTGATTGGGTAAGAAACGCGGGTGTTCTCCGTCACGCTCTTGTCGGCGAAGTCAATCTTGCCGTCGGCAGCAACAGTAACGTTCTCAAGCAGAGCGTTGCGCTTGATGGCGTTGTAGATGTCGGGCTCGCTCTCCTTGTCAAGGTTGATAACCTTGGCATAGCAGCCACCCTCGAAGTTGAATACGCCGTTGTCGTCCCATCCGTGCTCGTCGTCGCCGATGAGCTTGCGCTTTGGATCGGTTGACAGAGTGGTCTTGCCTGTACCAGAGAGACCGAAGAAGATGGCGGTGTTCTCGCCGTTCATGTCGCAGTTGGCCGAGCAGTGCATTGAAGCGATGCCCTTCAGTGGCAGGTAGTAGTTCATCATTGAGAACATACCCTTCTTCATCTCGCCACCATACCATGTGTTGATGATTACCTGCTCGCGGCTTGTTGTGTTGAATGCAACGCAAGTCTCTGAGTTCAGACCCAGCTCCTTGTAGTTGGCAACAACAGCCTTAGAAGCGTTATATACCACGAAGTCTGGCTCGAATGCCTCAAGCTCCTCAGCAGTAGGACGGATGAACATGTTGGTTACGAAGTGTGCCTGCCAAGCCACCTCAACGATGAAGCGAACAGCCATGCGTGTGTCCTTGTTGGCGCCGCAGAAGCCATCTACTACATAGAGGTTCTTGTTAGAAAGCTCGTTCTTGGCAATCTCCTTAACCTTTGCCCATACCTCTTCAGACATTGGGTGGTTGTCGTTCTTATATTCTTCAGAAGTCCACCATACAGTGTCCTTTGAATTCTCGTCCATTACGATGTACTTGTCCTTAGGAGAACGACCGGTGTAGATACCAGTCATTACGTTGACAGCGCCAAGCTCGGTCTGCTGGCCAACTTCATAACCCTCAAGTCCTGCCTTTGTTTCTTCCTCGAACAACTGCTCGTAAGAAGGATTGTGTGCTATTACCGTTGCACCGGTAATGCCATACTTTGTCAAATCTAACTTTGCCATTATTTATAAATGAATTATATTTGTGAATACTTATTTAAATTCTATTACCTATTGTGATGACTCACTCTAATTTTCGCCGCAAAGGTAATAATAATTCTCCTTATTTCAAAATTATGAAGCCATAATTTTTAGCATAGTAATTCTTTTTTCGTTAAAGTAATCAAAAAATAACACTATAAAAACATTTTTGTAACTTTCAGTTTGCAAAAATCGTGCATTTCCCTTGATTTTGATAAGTTGACGAGTAAATAACGTGAGTTCGACGAATTGTCTAAACCGCCGATTGTAAGGGCGGACACACTGGTCCGCCCCTACAGACGGCGGTTTGACGGTTTAAAACTATTCGTCGAACTCACGTTATTTACCCGTCAACTCTTATTTACTCGTCAACTTGTTCATTTTACTTCCCAAGTGTCGTTGGTTTCAAGGAGTTCCATGAAGTTGTGGTACTTCTTTTGAACCTTTACGTCTTCTATCTGCTGGTTGACGGCTTCGTCGTAGGTAGGTGCTTCTACGTCGCGGATTACACCGAGTGCTACCGGGAAACCGTGCTCGTTGTCCATCATGGCCAACTTCAGCTGCAGGGTGTTGTCTTCGCAGTGAGCGTCGTGCACGAGGATGTCCTTCTCAGTGATGCCGTTTTCGCCAATCTTCACTACCTTCAGTCCGAAACCGTCCTGCACGAGGCCGTATTCGTTGTTTTCGCCGAAGATGAGAGGCTGTCCGTGGCGTACATAGATGGCGTTCTTCTTGCGTCCGTCCTTGTTGTAGATTGGGTCGTAGCAACCGTTGTTGAAGATGACGCAGTTCTGCAGAATCTCGCATACTGAGGCTCCCTTGTGCTTGTAGGCGGCCTTCAGTATCTCTACTGTTTCAGGAGCGTCGGTGGCCACAGAACGGGCGAAGAAGTGTCCGCGTGCGCCAAAGCACAGCTCGGCAGGACGGAACGGGTCTTCAACGGTGCCGTAAGGGCTTGACTTGCTGACGAAACCGCGTGGACTTGTAGGCGAATACTGTCCTTTGGTGAGTCCGTAGATGCGGTTGTTGAGCAGTATCATGTTGAGGTCGATGTTGCGGCGCATGGCGTGTATGAAGTGGTTGCCGCCGATGGCCAGTCCGTCGCCGTCGCCGCTTATCTGCCAAACGGTGAGGTTGGGGTTGGCTACCTTTGCACCCGTCGAGATGGCTGCTGCGCGGCCGTGGATGGTCTGCATGGCATACGTATTGACATAATATGGCAGGCGGCTTGAACATCCGATACCTGAGATGACGGCTGTTTCATACGGAGCTACTCCACACTCAGCCATTGCCTTGTGCAATGAAGCGAGGAAAAAGTGGTCGCCACATCCAGGACACCAACGTGGCTGTCCTTTCTTATAATCTTGTGCTGAAAATTCCATTTTTCTTTTCTTTTTAGGTGATTATTTCTCAAGTATCTCCTTGAATTGTGCGGTGAGTTCTGAAACGATGAATGGCTGTCCCTTTACTTCGTTGAACTGGTAAGGGGCGAAGTTGTCCACCTTTGAGCGTAGATAGGCGGCAAACTGTCCCAAGTTCTGTTCGGCCACAACCACTTTCTTGTACTTTGTGAGCACTTCGGCTGTGTTTTTTGGCAGAGGGTTGATGTATTTAAACTGCGCCAATGCTACCTTCTTGCCTTCCTTGCGCAGTTCGTCCATAGCTGAATAGAGGTGGCCGTAGGTGCTTCCGAAGCCCACGATGAGCAGGTCGGCATCGTCCTTGTCGCCCTCTACTTCTACGTCGGGCACTGGAATGCGTGCAACCTTTTCGGCGCGCAGGTGGCACATCTCGTTGTGGTTTTCAGGCTCGGTGGATATTGCGCCTGTCTTTCCGTCCTTCTCCAGTCCGCCGAGAATGTGTGTGTAGCCTTCCTGTCCGGGAATTGCCCAATAGCGCACAAGCGACTCTGGGTCACGCTCGTAAGGAGTGTATTTGCCCTTCTGCTCCGGTGTGACGAAGTGAGGGTTGATGGCGTCGAGATTGGCAATGTTTGGCAGTTTCCATGCGGCCGAGCCGTTGGCGATGAATGCGTCGGTCAGCAGGATTACCGGAGTGAGGTGCTCGAGTGCTATCTTGGCTGCCTGGTAAGCAGCGTCGAAGCAGTCGGTAGGACTTGTGGCGGCTATCACCGGCATTGGGCTTTCGCCGTTGCGTCCGTAGAGAGCCTGCAGCAGGTCGGTCTGTTCGCTCTTTGTGGGGAGGCCTGTTGAAGGACCGCCACGCTGAACGTCGATGATTACCAGTGGCAGCTCGTCGATGACGGCAAGGTTGATGGCTTCCGACTTTAGGCAGATGCCGGGGCCGGAGGTTGATGTGGCGGCCAATGCTCCTGCAAACGATGCTCCTACTGCGCTGGCGCAGCCCGAAATCTCGTCTTCACACTGCACTGTAATCACTCCGCACGACTTGTGCTTCGACAGTTCGTGGAGTATGTCGGTGGCAGGGGTAATGGGGTAGGAGCCGAGGAACAGCTTCAGACCGGCCTTTTCGGCAGCGGCAATCAAGCCGTATGACGTGGCCTTGTTGCCGGTGATGTCCATGTAACGTCCCTTTTCCTTCGACGACGACTCGATGCGGTAGGTGGCGGGAACGCTGGCGTGGGTGTTGTGGCCGTAGTCGTATCCTGCCTGCACCACCTTGATGTTGTTTTCGGCAATCTGTGGTTTCTTGGCGAATTTCTCGCGTAGGAAGTTCGACACGAGGTCAAGGTCGCGGTTGAACAGCCAGCACACGATGCCGAGAGCAAACATGTTGCGGCACTTCAGTATGGCCTTGTTGTCCATGCCGCTTTCGGCAAGACAGTCCTTAACCATCTGAGTGAGAGGACATGCCACTACGCGGTCGGGGTCGATGCCCATTTCGCCAAGATAATCGTCGCTCTTAAACTGTGCCTTCTCCAAGTCTTTTGGCCCGAAGCTGTCGGTGTCGATGATTATCGTTGCCTGTGGCTTGCTGTACCTGTACTGTGTCTTGAGGGCGGCAGCGTTCATGGCCACCAGCACGTCGCACTTGTCACCAGGAGTATATACACGTCCGGCACCGATGTGAACCTGGAATCCCGACACACCTGTAAGCGAGCCTTGCGGGGCGCGGATGTCGGCCGGATAGTCGGGGAACGTAGAAATGCCATTGCCTACGGTAGCCGATACCGTAGAGAAAATGTTTCCGGCCAACTGCATTCCGTCGCCGGAGTCACCAGAGAAGCGTACAACCACTTGGTCAAGCTCCTTTACTTCCAATTTTTCTGCCATAGCGTTTTGTTTATTTTGTGAATATTTATTCCGTAAGTATGGAAATCGGGTGCAAATATATGAAGCTTTATTGAAATAACAAAATATTTTGCCTAAAATCTTTCTTAATTGACAAATATTATTAAATTTTCTGTATTTGCTTGCATAATTATGGAATTTTAGGTAATATTATTGACACTTTGCAATCGTTTGCAGTCTGTTGCTTTGCATGGTGTATCGACGACACTAAAGACTGGGCCAGCCGTCGTTGCTCCACTTTATGTTTTTCATTATTAATATCGAAGCTCCGCCGAGTCCTATGCTGTAGCCGTGGCACAGGAAAAGCTCCTTGCCGTTGATGTCGTAGGCCGAATTGTGTCCTGCTGCTTCAAATTCCTTCTTGTCGCCCTCAATGAACAGCGTGCCTCCGCCTTGCGCCATGTCTTTTCCGTTGCGGTCGAGATAGGGTCCTTCAATGGTTTTGCTTCTGCCTACCACCACTTTGTACGAGCTGTCCATGCCTTTGCAGCAATAGTCCCACGATACAAACAGGTAGTAGTAGCCGTTGTGCTTATATATAAAAGGTGCCTCCACGGGGTTCTCCTTTTCGCTTGGATAGCGGCGTGCTATTGTTCGCTGCAGCGAAGGGTCGGCAATGTGCATTGTCGTGTCGAGCGGCACTATCTGTATGCCGTCCCAGAACGAGCCGAACACAAGCCATGGCTCGCCTTTGTCGTCGATGGCAAAGTTGGAGTCGATGGCGTTCCAGTTGTCGCGTCCCTCGCGCGAGCACACTATAGGCCCCTCGTCGTTCCATATGCAGCCCGTTGTGAGGTCGCGTGTCGATAGCAGTCCTATGGCCGATGTGTTTTTGCCGAAGGTAGAGCAGCTGTAGGACAGCCACCATCGGTTTCTATACCTTATTATATCAGGAGCCCATACGTGGTCGCGGAATCCGGCCACCGAGTCGTGTGTCCATTTTGGTATTACGCTCATTGTTGGTTCGGCATGCACTGTCCATGTCTTCATGTCTTTCGACGTGGCGTGCTGTATGCCCCGTCCTGTGCTGAACACGTGGTATGTGTCGTGGCAGTATGCCATTACTGGATCGTGTACCATTAAGGTATCGGTCGTGAAATCGGCTTTAGGCAATTTGCGTTGCGCCGGCAATGCTGTTGCCATTGTCAGTGCAATTAGTACGGAAGTTAGTTTTTTCATTGTGGTTTTATGTTATAGTTAGTTTGCCGAAGTTGTAGGTATAGTGCCGTAGCGTTGTCAGAGCAGCCGCTTGGCAAAATATCTCACGGGATACCATACCGCGGCGTAGCCCACGGCTACTACCGTGATGAATATGAGTATGATGTCGGTGGGATGCACGCTCACTGGATAGCTGTCTATGATGAACGAGCCGCTGGAGCGTCCGAGTCCCACGATGCCCCATGTTTGTTGCATCCAGCACAGAAGCAGTCCTATTGCGATGCCAGCCACTGCTCCTATGGTAGATATCATTCGTCCTTCAAACAGGAAGATGCGCACAATCTGCTTGTCGCTTGCACCCAGGTTGCGCAGTGTTGCCACGTCGTCGCGCTTGTCGATTATCAGCATTGAAATGCTTCCGATGATGTTGAAGCAAGCCACCACGAGTATAAAAGTGAGGAAAATGTAGGCTATAAGTTTCTCCACCTTCATTATCTTGAAGGTGTCGGCCTGCTGCTCGTAGCGGTCGTGAACGTAGAATCGTCCTTCACCAATCTTCTGCATCTTCTGCTTCACGGCGTCGAAGTCGCTTCCTGGCTTCAGGCGCAGCTCCACGGCCGACACCATGCCCTGCTGTGCAAACAGGTTGCGTGCGAATGAGATGCTTGTAAGTATGTAGTTCTTGTCGTATTTCCCCTGCTTCACGCAGAAGAGTACACCTGGCGAGAACAGCTCGTCGGCCACGAAGCCTTCTTCGGGGTTGGCCATGTTGAGTTGTCCCTCGCGCTTGGGGGCGTATATTTGCAGCCCGTTTTTGAATGTATAGCCCATGCCGAGTCGTTCGGCAAGTCGTATGCCAACTATGCCGTAGTTCATGTCGGCGGCGTGTAGGCAGTATTCACCGTCGCCGATGAGTATTTCCCTTATGTGAGTGAGGCTGTCGAAGTTGTCTTCCACTCCCTTTATCTTCACCATGGCCTGTCTTCCGTCGTAGGCCGCCAGCGCCATGTCCTCCACCGTTTGCGTAGCCACCTCCACTTCGGGCAGTCGGCATATCTGCTGCAGCACGGGGTCGTCGGCGGCTATTGTCTTGCCGCTGACGGGCGATACCTTCAGCTGCGGGTCGAACGTGGTGAAGAACGAAGCCACGAGGTCGTGGAATCCGTTGAACACGCTCAACGTCACCACGAGGGCCATTGTTGCAATGGCTACTCCCACTGCACTTATGGCACTTATGATGTTGATGGCATGTGTACTCTTTTTCGAGAAGAGGTATCTGCGCGCTATGAAAAACGGGAAGTTCAACTTTCTTAGTTTTGAATTAAGTGTTTCTTATTCTTAATTCTTCAGCAGCTCGTCGATGCGGTCGATGTAGTCGAGCGAGTCGTCAATGAAGAAACGCAGTTCAGGTATGATTCTCAGCTGGTGTCTTACCCTTGTGCCGAGTTCATATCTGATGGTTTTGTCGTTGGCGTTGATGTTTTTTAGTATCTCCTCGCCCTTTTCGCTTGGGAAGACGCTCAAATAGGCAGTGCAGACGCTGAGGTCGGGAGAAATCTTGGCGCGCGTCACCGACACCATCACTCCGCGCATTGCCCTTGTCTGCTGCTGGAAAATGATGCTCAGCTCCTTTTGGAGCAGGCGTGCTATTTTGTTCTGTCTTGTTTCTTGCATGATGTGGATATGTCGTTATGTGTGTCCGTTACGCCTCGCCGGTGGGAAATGGGGCCACGGTGCGCGGTTCCTGGTTTGGAATCTTTATAGGTCCGTATTCGCGCTCATACCTTACGATGTTTTCCTGCAGTGCGGCCAGCAGGCGCTTGGCGTGCTCCGGAGCCAGTATGACGCGGCTCTTCACCTGAGCCTTGGGCACACCGGGCAATACACGTGCGAAGTCAACGACGAAGTCGCTGCTTGAATGTGTTATGATGGCGAAGTTGGCATATTCTCCTTGTGCTACGTTTGCGGGCAGGTCAATCTGGAACTTGCTGTTGTTTTCGTTGTTGTCGTTCATTGTTTTTTTGTTTTTTTAGTGATATTGGTGCAAAGGTAGCACAATTTTTTTATTCGGCGAAAGAAAAGTGGATATTTTTTTCGCTCTCATGCTTCAAGCCCTCTACTTCTTCATTTTCCTACACCCCTCGTCGTGTGGTCAGCTGTGCCTGTTTTTATGTCATTCTTCGATGCAAATGGCACAAAAACACCTGTTTTTCGACTAAAAAGCTCTCATTTTACAGTTTAAAGTGCAAAAAAAGTAAATTATAGTTGGAGATACAAGAAAAAAATGTAACTTTGCAGACAAATGACAACCATACGAATCAACGATCGAACAACTATAACGTAAAAACATTCATTATGGAAAAGAAACTTCTTCTTGGTGATGAAGCAATAGCCCTTGGTGCCATACATGCCGGACTCAGTGGCGTGTATGCCTATCCCGGCACTCCATCAACAGAGATTACAGAGTTTATTCAGAACAATCCATTGGCAAAGGAGCGTGGAGTACATTCACGCTGGTGTACCAACGAGAAGACCGCCATGGAAGCTGCGCTTGGCATGTCGTATGCCGGCAAGCGAGCCTTAGTATGCATGAAACACGTAGGTATGAACGTATGCGCCGACGCGTTCGTCAACAGCGCCATCACCGGCGTTCAGGGAGGCCTTGTAGTGCTTGCCGCCGATGACCCGTCGATGCACTCAAGCCAAAACGAGCAGGATTCGCGCTTCTATGGCAAGTTTGCCCTTATTCCTGTGTTTGAGCCTTCCAACCAGCAGGAAGCCTACGACATGATGAGTGTTGCCTTCGACTATTCTGAGGCCATCAAGGAGCCGGTGCTGCTGCGCGTGGTTACTCGTCTGGCACATTCGCGTGCCGGTGTGGTGGTAAGGGAGCCTCGCCAGGAGAATGGTATCAACATCTCTACCGATGCATGGGTTCTGCTGCCGGCAATAGCGCGAAAGAAGTACGACGCCCTCATCAAAAAGCAGGACGACATGCTCATGGCAAGCAACAAGTCGGAGTTCAACAAGAGCGAATATTCCGACTACGACAATAAGGACGAAAAGACGGGCATCGTTGCCTGCGGCATTGGCTACAACTATGTCAAGGAAGCCATAGCACAACTGCCTGCCGAGAAGCAGGCCCTATATAATATAGAAAAGGTGTCGCAGTATCCGCTGCCCGAACAGCGCATACAGATGCTGGCACGCGAAAGCTCAAAGCTGCTCATTGTGGAAGACGGACAGCCTGTGGTGGAAGAGGCCGTAAGGGGAATACTCGGCACCGGCTACACCGTAACGGGACGCCTCACGGGAGCACTGCCACGCACCGGCGAGCTGACACCCGACTGCGTTGCCGCCGCCATTGGCGTTGAGCTGCCCGAGCCCCTCGCTTCTGCCAAGCACCTCGCCCCACGTCCGCCACAGCTGTGCCAGGGCTGCGGGCACCGCGACGTTTACGCCGCACTCAACAAGGTAGCCGAGGAATATCCCGACCATCGCATCTTCGGCGACATCGGCTGCTACACGCTGGGCGCATTGCCACCTTACAAGGCACTGTCGAGCTGTGTTGATATGGGAGCCTCGATAACCATGGCCAAGGGCGCAGCCGATGCGGGAGTATTCCCTGCCATAGCCGTCATTGGCGACTCTACCTTCACCCACTCGGGCATGACAGGACTGCTCGACGCCGTCAACGACAAGTCGAACATCACCGTCATCATCTCCGACAACCTCACCACTGGCATGACAGGCGGCCAGGACTCGGCCGGAACAAACAAGTTTGAGGCCATCTGCCTCGGACTTGGCGTAGAGCCTGAGCACGTTCGCGTGGTGGTGCCACTGCCAAAGAACATGGACGAGATTACACGCACCATAAAGGAAGAGATAGAGTACAACGGAGTATCGGTAATCATTCCGCGCCGCGAGTGCATACAAACGGCGGCAAGGCATGCGAGGGAAAGGAAAGCGAAAGGATAACTTCTAAAAAAAGACTTATGAAAAAAGACATAATACTTTGCGGTGTAGGAGGACAAGGCATCCTCTCCATCGCCACCATCATAGGCGAAGCCGCCACACATGCAGGCATCAACCTCAAGCAGGCTGAGGTGCATGGCATGAGCCAGCGCGGAGGCGACGTACAGTCAAATCTGCGACTCTCTACCGACGTTATCTACAGCGACCTTATACAAAAGGGTGGAGCCGACATCATCATCTCCATGGAGCCAATGGAGGCATTGAGATACCTGCCTTACCTGTCGAAGGACGGCGTGATTGTTACAAGCAACAAGCCTTTCGTCAACATCCCCAACTATCCCGAGGAGAAAGACCTCTTCGACGAGCTCAACGCTTTGCCCAACAAGGTGGTGATGCTCAACATCGAGGATGCGGCAAAAGAGGCCGGCTCAGCCCGTTCGGCCAACGTCGTGCTTCTTGGCATGGCGGCAAAATACATCGAGATAGTATCGTCCGACGCTCTACGCAATGCCGTAGCCACAATCTTTGCCCGCAAGGGAGAATCTGTGGTTGAAGCCAACCTGAAGGCGTTTGACTTAGGAGCGAGTAATTAAATGAGGAGAGAGGGGAGAGGTGTTTTTTTAGAGGTGAGAAGTGAGAGATTACTGCACTGCGCAGCTTACTGGGGGTGTGGGCGTCCCGCCCGCACCTCGCCTAAAGTCAAGCGCGATTTAAGCGCGCTTGACTTTAAAAAAATAAAGAAACGAAGTTCGACGAAGTCAATTAAAAATTAAAGTTCATTGAGGGTGATGGTAGGAGTTGATGGATTGGCAAACTACCTCGAAAGTATTCTCTTACCTCTCACCCCTCACCCCTCACCTCTCACCTCTTACCTCTAAAAAACACCTCTCACCTCTTACCCCTCACCTCTAAAAACAACATAACACTATGTATAGAAGACCATTACCTGAATGGAGTTCAGAATATCTCGACCCAAAGCAAGAAACGATGTCGAGAGCCGAAATAGAGGCCTTGCAGGTTGAAAGACTCAAGGCCACTGTAGCACAGTGCATGAACAACCCTGTGTATAAGAAAAGGCTGGAAAAGGCCGGAGTAACTCCTGATAACATTACAAGCGTCGATGACATACGACGCCTGCCGTTTACAACTAAACAAGACTTGCGCGACACCTATCCCTTCGGGCTTGCCTCAGTGCCGCTCACCGAGTGTGTGCGTCTGCACTCTTCGTCGGGCACCACAGGCAATCCTACCGTAATCCTGCACACTCAGAAAGACCTCGACGAATGGGCCAACCAAGTGGCACGCAACCTCTGGATGGTGGGACTCCGTCCCGACGACGTGTTCCAAAACTCATCGGGCTACGGCATGTTTACCGGAGGCCTGGGATTCCAGTATGGTGCCGAACGGCTTGGCATGCTCACCATACCGGCTGCCGCAGGCAACTCGCTGAGGCAGATAAAGTTTATGACCGACTTCGGCACCACCGCCGTCCACGCCGTGCCGTCTTACGTCACACGCCTCCACGAGGTGATGGCTGAACAAGGCATCGACCCGCGCCGCGACACCAAGCTGCGCGTTCTCGCCATTGGAGCCGAGCCGCACTCTGAGGAGCAGCGCAAGCGCATCGAAGACATGATGGGGGTAAAGGCATACAACTCGTTTGGCATGTCGGAAATGTGCGGACCCGGTGTAGGCTTTGAATGCAAGGAACAAAACGGACTCCACTTCTGGGAAGACTACTACATCGTAGAAATTGTCAATCCCGACACACTTGAGCCGGTGCCTGACGGAGAGATAGGCGAACTGGTGCTCACCACGCTCTGCCGCGAGGCCATGCCGCTGTTGCGCTACCGCACACGCGACCTTACGAGAGTGCTCGGCCGAACATGTCCCTGCGGACGAAACCATGTGCGCATCGACCGCATGCGCGGACGCTCCGACGACATGATGGTGCTCAGGGGCGTAAACATCTTCCCAATACAGATAGAGAAGATACTCATGCAGTTTAAGGAGTTGGCCAGCAACTATCTCATCACCCTCACCACCGACGAGAACAACGACAACATGACCGTGGAGGTGGAACTCGAACAGCTGTTTACCGACGACTATCAGCGCCTTACCGCCCTGCAGAAGAAAATCACCCGCGCCCTGAAGGACGAAATCCTGCTCACGCCCATCGTAAAGCTCGTGCCAAAGGGCACACTGCCAGTGAGCGACGGCAAGGCAGTGCGTGTGATAGACAAACGTACGGTTTACAAATAACTGCTTGACGAAAAAGCAAGTCAACTCGTCAACCTAAAAAAATACAATTATGACAATAAAACAACTATCAATCTTCATCGAAAACCGCAGCGGAGCATTGCTGCGCATTCTTGAAATGTTGCGCGACAACGACATCAGCATAGTGGTAAGCACATTGGGCGACACCGACGGCTTCGGCATCTATCGCGTCATCTGCAGCAATACCGAGAAGGCTTTCCGTGTGCTGCGCGACAAGAACATCTCGGCCACCGTCACCAATGTCTATGCCATCCGCCTGGCCACCAACAAGCCCGGAGCGGCTGCCGAAATAGTAGAGCTAATGACCAAGGCCGGCACAGGCATAAAATACATGTATTCGTTTATGTTTGGAGGCAACGGCATCGTAGTGTTCCGCCCCAACGACAACGATAAGGCCGAAGAAACCATCATGCTCAACAAACTGGACTATATCACCGAAGAAGACCTCGCACAGCAGGAAAACTGAATATTTAACACAACAGAAACTATATTACTCGTATGAAAAGAACAATCCCATTTATTGTAGCTCTTGTTTTTGCTGCAACGACCGCTTGGGCCGAGACCAACAGCCCACCCGAGACCAACAACGAGAAGGACCTGAAGTATTGGGCCAATGCCGTCGCCTCGCGCATAAAGGTGACCGGCTATGCCCAAGCTGGCTACACGGCTACGATGCAGGAACACGGCAACAACACAAACACATTCGACATGAAGCGCGCCATACTTATGGTGGCAGGCGAAATAACGCCTGAGTTCTACGCCTTTTTTATGCACGACTTCAAGAGCAAGGACATGCAGGAATACTATCTCGAATACAGGCCGAGCAAGACGTTCCGCCTGCGCTTCGGACAGTCGAAGATAGAGCTGTCGATGGAAAACCCCATGTCGCCCACGGTGCTTGAAAGCATCGGCCCCATGTCGCAGAGCGTCTATTGGCTCTGCGGCTCCGACCCCCTCATGGCCAATCCCGCAGGGCGCGACATGGGCCTCATGGCCTACGGCGACCTCTTCAACAACAAGCTGCGCTACGTGCTGGAAGTGGTGAATGGCGGACAAACCAACACCGCCGACAAAGACAACCGGAAGAACATAATAGCAAAGCTCGAATACAGGCCTGAGCCAAACTTCCGCATCTCGGCATCAGGACAGCTCGGCTACGGGTATGCCGTCAACAACTCCGCCTACAACACTACCGTGACGGAAGGCGAGACATACCGCCAAAACCGATATGCCGTGGGCGTGGAGTGGAAGTCGAAGAAGACGGGCACCGACTATCACAAAAACCGCTGCGTAACCATACGCACCGAGGCCCTTGGCGGCAAGGATGGCGACTGCAACAGCTTTGGCGCCTACATCTCGTCGGCAGTGCCCATCTACAAGGGGTTCGACTTTGTAGCCATGGCCGACTACATGAACTACAACACCGACGCAAAGCTCAAGAAAACCAACCTCATGGCAGGTCTGCAATACTGGATATTCAAGAAGTGCCGCCTTCAGGCACAATACACCTACAGCCTGCGCAGCGATGCCATGAAAATGCTTCAGGGCAACAATCAGAGCATAATACAAACACAAGTACAAGTGGCATTTTAAGATATGTTTATAAAAATATTACTTACGATAGTTTTCCTCTGCATCACGGTGGCAGTGGGAATATATTCGAGAAAGCAGGCAAAGTCGGTTGACGGCTTTGTGCTTGGAGGCCGCTCGGTAGGACCTTGGCTCACCGCCTTCGCCTACGGCACCTCCTATTTCTCCGCCGTGGTTTTCGTTGGCTATGCCGGACAGTTTGGCTGGAAATACGGCCTGTCGGCGTCGTGGATAGGCGTGGGCAACGCCGTCATAGGCTCGTTGCTCGCATGGCTCGTGCTCGGCAAGCGCACCAAGTTGATGACTCAGCACATACAGAGCCGCACCATGCCCGACTTCTTCGGCACACGCTATGCCGACGAGGGACTGCGCGTGGCGGCGTCCATCATTGCCTTTGTGTTTCTCATTCCCTACACGGCGGGCGTGTATATGGGCATCTCCAAACTCTTTGAGATGGGCTTTGGCATTCCCTATGAATACTGCGCCATGATCATGGCCATGCTCACCGCCGTCTATGTCATTCTCGGCGGCTACAAGGCAACGGCCATCAACGACTTCATTCAGGGTGTCATCATGCTCTTTGGCATTACCACCGTCATTGCCGTGGTGCTCAACAGTCAGGGCGGACTGTCGGAAGCCGTCTCGAAAATGTGCGATGCCGTGCCCACGGCCCACGACCTTGATGACAAGTCGGGCCTGTTTGACCATTTCCAGCCTGGCGACTTCGCCTCGTGGTTTGGCCCCGCCCCGCTCAGTCTTCTTGGCGTTGTCGTGCTGACGTCGCTCGGCACATGGGGCTTGCCTCAGATGGTGGGCAAGTTCTACTCCATCACCGACGAGTCGGCCATCCGCCGCGGCACCATCATTTCCACCATCTTCGCCCTTGTCGTGTCGGGCGGCTGCTATTTCCTTGGCAGCTTCGGCCGCCTGTTTCCCGAGCCGGCCTTCAGCGTCGAAAAGCACAAGTATGCCTACGACAGCATTGTGCCCTCGATGCTTGAGACACTGCCCGACGTGCTCATAGCCCTCGTGGTGCTTCTCGTCCTTTCGGCCTCGATGTCAACCCTTGCCTCGCTCGTGCTCACATCGTCGTCAACCATGACCCTCGACCTTATCTATCGCGACAAGAAGTCGCAGGAAGGCGAAGTGGAGGGAGGCGAGATTGACGACCTCGTGGCCGAGAAGGTCGAGCGTCGCAAGGTGCTTGTCATGCGTGTGCTTATAGTGTTCTTCATCGCTCTCTCGCTGATGATAGCACTCAATCCTCCGCAGTTCATCGCCCAGCTCATGGGCATCTCGTGGGGAGCCCTTGCCGGCGCCTTCCTTGCTCCGTTCCTTATGGGACTCTACTGGAAGGGCGTCACCCGTCTTTCCGTATGGGCATGCTTCGTGTGGGGCGTAGGCCTCACCTTGGTCAACATGATGCTTGGCAACGCACTGATGAATCCCATCGACTGTGGTGCGGTGGCAATGGTGGGTGGCTTTGCCGTAGTGTTCGTCGTCAGCCTCTTCACGCCGAAGATGAAACACGAGACAGTAAACGACATTTTCAAATGCTATTTGGGAAAGAGAAGTTATAACTCCCCAAAATAACTTCCCAAAAAATAGAACAATGAACGAGTTAAAGGATTTTCTCAACAAGGGCGACCGCTTCGCGGCTACCAACGGCATGCAGCTCACCGAGGTGCGTGAGGGCTATGCTCGTGCTGAGATGAAGGTTGAAGAGCGCCACCTCAACGGAGCCCGCGTATGTCAGGGCGGAGCCTACTTCACCCTTGCCGACCTTGCCTTTGCCGCCGTGACGAACTCGCGCGGCATGGTAACCCTTGGCATACAGAACAGCATCACCTTCCTGCAGTCGGCCCACGAGGGCGACACCCTCATTGCCGAAGCCTACGAAACCTTCAACCACCACCGCCTCCCCTTCTGCGAGATGCGCGTCACCAACCAAAACGGCGACCTCCTCTGCGTAGTCACTGGTACGGCGTATAGGACAAGGAAGGAGTGGGGGAGAGTCAACCGCTAATAACGCGCTTGAGATTAAAAAATTAAAGAATTAAAAAATTAAAGTTCTTTTGCGGCTACTGGTGGTGTGGGCGTCCCACCCAATACCCTCTACCCACTCCCCTCTCCCCGCCAACAAGCTATTCTCTACCCTCTACCTTCCAAAATATCTCTCACTTCTCACCTCTCATCTCTTAAAAGATAACAATAATTAAACACAATAAAAAAACTATGATTTTAAACAGAGCAATGGAATGCATGGACCGCGAGTCGATGCGCAAACTACAGACCGAACGTCTAAAGAAAACAGTAAAGACATGTTATGAAAAAGTGCCCTTCTACCGCCGCAAGATGGACAAAATGGGCATCAAGCCAGACGACATACAGTCAATAGACGACATACATCGTCTGCCGTTCACCACCAAGCACGACTTGCGCGACGAATATCCCTTTGGCTTGCAGGCTGTTCCACAAAGCGAAGTGGTGCGCATCCACGCCTCTTCAGGCACCACAGGAAAGCCAGTTGTCGGCACATACACCAAAAACGACCTCGCCATGTGGGCCGAAGGCGCAGCACGCGTCATGGCCGCAGGAGGCGTCAGCAAGGGCGACATCGTGCAGGTGAGCTACGGCTACGGACTCTTCACCGGCGGACTTGGCGCACACGACGCGGCAGGACTGCTCGGAGCCGTTCAGTTGCCCACGTCGGCAGGCAACTCCGAAAAGCAGATAATGCTCATGAAAGACTTCGGCTCAACAGTGCTTTGCTGCACGCCGTCCTATGCCCTTCACCTTGCCGAGGTAATCGAGAAGAGCGACAGCGTGAAGAAAGAAGACCTCCTGCTGCGAGTGGGCTTCTTCGGAGCCGAGCCTTGGACCGAGGGCATGCGCAAGGAACTGCAGGAGCGGCTGGGCATCAAGGCCATCGACATCTACGGACTTACCGAGATGTGCGGCCCTGGCGTGGGCGGCGAGTGCGAGTTCCAAAACGGCACCCACCTCTGGGAAGACATGTTCTATCCCGAAATAATCAATCCCGACACCCTTGAGCCATGCGAGCCGGGAGAGTTTGGCGAACTTGTGTTCACCTCGCTCTGCAAGGAAGCCATGCCTATACTGCGCTACCGCACACGCGACCTCACACGCCTCATCTACGACAAGTGCGAGTGTGGACGTACGGCAGTGCGCATGGACCGCATCCTTGGCCGTTCCGACGACATGATGATTATTCGCGGCGTAAACGTATTCCCAAGTCAGATAGAAACCTGCCTCACCGAGTTCCCTGCCTTCACCGCACAGTATTTCATCACCGTCGATCGCAAGAACAACGAAGACACCTTCGACCTCGACGTCGAGCTGCGCAGCGAATACTTCTCGCCCAACCCGTCGAAGCAGATGCCTTACATCAAGCCTCTCTACGACCGCATCGTGTCGATGGTGGGCATCAAGCCCAACATCCACATCAAGGAGCCAGGACAAATCCAACGCTCCATCGGAAAAGCAAAACACGTAAACGACAAGCGAGTGTTTAAATAGCACGATGTGCTAAAACTGCGTTAAAGTCGCTTTGCGATAAAACTGCGTTAAAGATTAAAAGCGCGTTGCGCTTAAAAAGCTGCGCAGTACGTATTTAAGCGCAAAGCGCTTTTAACGCAGTCTTCATGAAATTTTAATAATTATTATTATGAACACACCATTAGATTACAACATCGTCACCCGCGCCATCGACGAGATGGGCCTGGGCGACTTCTCCGAAGCCACCATCCGCGACATACAGAGCTTGTCGCGCAAGTTGGAAGAAGCTACGGGGCAAACGGTCATCCACCTTGAGATGGGTGTGCCAGGTCTTCAACCTTCTGAAATAGCATTGCGTGCCGAACAGGAGGCATTGGCCGGCGGCTGCGCCACCATCTATCCGCCCAACGGCGGCATACCGCGCATTAAGAACGCCGCCTCGCGATTCGTCAAGGCCTTCATCGGAGTTGACATCGACCCGCTGTGCTGCATTCCCACCACCGGCTCAATGCAGGGCACCTTCGCCACCTTCACCATCTGGCGCCACGCCTTCACGGCCAACGCGAAAGGCCAGCCTACAGTGCTGTTCATCAATCCCGGATTCCCCGTACAGACAACACAGTGCGAAGTGATAGGCATCAGGCACATGGGACTCGACATTCACGGCTATCGCGGCAGCCAGCTCATAGCCAAGCTCCATCAGATTGTGTCTGAAAACAACATCTGCGGCATCGTCTATTCCAATCCCAACAACCCCTCGTGGGTGTGCTTCAACGAAGAAGAGCTTGAGGGCATTGGCCGCCTCGCCACTCAGCATGACTTCATCGTGCTGGAAGACCTTGCCTACTTTGCCATGGACTTCCGCCGCGACCTGTCGCATCCGTTCCAGGCACCCTATCAGGCCACTGTTGCGCGCTACACCGACAATTACATGCTGTCCATCTCAGGCTCCAAGGCCTTCTCCTACGCCGGCCAGCGCATTGGCGTTTGCTGCATAAGCAACAAGCTCTACCATCGCGTGTTTCCGTCGCTCGAGCAGAACTTCGGAGTGGGCGAGTTTGGCAATTTCTTTGCCAACCGCCTCATGTACACCTTCTCCAGCGGCACTACCCACAGCGTGCAGCATGCCATGTCGGCGCTTATGGAGGCCGCCTGCGACGGTTCCTATTGCTTCCTCGACGACGTGAAGGAATATGGCCGCCGTGCCAAGTTCATGAAGGAAGTGCTACTGTCCAATGGCTTTTACCTCGTGTATGACAACGACCTCGGTGCGCCCCTTGCCGACGGCTTCTATTTCACCGTGCAATATCCTGGCATGAACGACCTCCAGCTCACGCGCCAGCTGATGTACTACGGCATAGCCGTCTATCCTCTCGACACCATGGGCTCTACGCAGCAAGGCGTGCGCATCTGCACCTCCTTTTTCGCCGACAGTCTCCGCGACCTGTTCAAGCAGCGCATCGAAGCCTTCCGACGGAACAACGCCGTGTGAATGGCTTGACAACCCATGCGGGCATACCATACCTGAAATTTATGGGTAGCAAGGTAGCATTTGCCAATTGTGTGGCGTGGTTGCAATATTTTCCTCCCGATGAAAATATTGTTTCCACGTGAGGAAACAATAAAAATGTTACTTTGTTACCCTTTTTTTAAACGTGAGCCCGACAAAATGTTTCCAATCGAAAAAACGCCGTAGGCAGTTTAACCGTTAAGGCAATTCGTCGAACATGCGTTTTAAGGCTTTGTTTTTTACAAAACGCATAATCATCATAACATTCTCAAACCTCATTTCAACGATTTCTAAAAAAGTAAAACCTTGAAAACAAGAATAAAGAAACAAATATAAACCTATTTGAAACATATACCAACCATCAAAATATTCTGCCGAAAAAATATAGAAAAAAGTTATAAAAATGTTTGGCAGTATCATTAATTCGCATTATTTTTTGCAACCGCTAAATTCCAGCACTCAATTATGTCAATACATAAAATACACTAACTAAAAAAATGATTCGTTATGCGTAACCTACAAAAATCGTCCCTTGTGATGGGATTATGTTTTGGAGCAACGTTCTTGCCATTGCAGGCGTTTGCTGAAGCTAATGAAACCATCCAGGCAGTGCAGCAGGCTGCAAGGAAAGTCACTGGTGTCGTGTCAGACTCTCAAGGTGCGCTCATTGGAGCCACTGTGAAGGAAAAGGGCACGGCCAACGGTGTGGCCACCGATTTGGATGGCAACTTTGTAATTAATGTCAGTCCGGGAGCTACTCTTGTGGTCACTTACGTTGGCTACATCACCAAAGAGGTGAAGGTGCCGGCAAGCGGAAAAGTTTTTGTCACACTCGAAGAAGAAGGGCGCAACCTTAATGAAGTGGTGGTAATCGGCTACGGCACCCAGCGCCGCGAAGCCGTTACTGGCTCAGTAGCCAACATGCAGGGCGACAAGCTCAACCAAGTGGCCGCCTCCAATGCTGCATACGCCCTTCAAGGCCGTGTGGCTGGTGTGCTTATGACTCAGACTTCGTCGCAGCCCGGCGCGGAGATGCAAATACGCATACGCGGCCAGCGTTCGCTCACCGCAAGCAACGACCCGCTGATAGTGCTCGATGGCATCCCGTTTATGGGCAACCTCTCCGACATCAATCCCGCCGACATCAAGAGTATGGACATCTTGAAGGACGCCTCGGCAACTGCCATCTATGGTTCGCGCGGTGCCAATGGCGTGATAATGATTACCACCGTGAAAGGCACACAGGGCACGCCGGCCAAGGTGAGTTACAACGCATACGTCGGCATGAAGAAGCTATTCCACCGCTATCCCATGATGTCGGGACCACAACTTGCTCAGTTGCGCAAGGACGCAGGACTCTTCACCAACTCGCTCGAAGAGTCTGACGATACCGACACCGACTGGCAGGACCTTTTCTTCCGCACCGGCGTCACCACGAGCCACGACGTGGGCATTTCGGGCGGCACGCAGGGCGGCAGCTACAGTTTCGGAGCGGGCTATTACCACGACGAGGCGGTGATACCCACTCAGGAGTTCGACCGCTATTCAGTGCGTGGAAACTTTGACCAAAAGGTTGGCGACTATTTCCGCTTTGGCCTAACCACAAACAACAGCTACCGCATGAACAAGGGCAACCAAGTGGGCGTTTACAATGCGTTGAGCATGAGTCCGCTCGCCTCTCCATACGACGACAACGGCAATCTGAAGCGCACCGTACATATGCCCAACGACGAAACTTACGTGCTGACGCGCGACGTGGTTGAGAGCCTTGAAGACAACTGGCTGAACGAGTCGAAGGCACTGAGCAGCTACAACACGTTGTTTGCCGAAGTGCAGTGTCCATGGGTCAAGGGACTCAGCTACCGCATAAACATCGGTCTGAACTACCGCCATACCAAGGGCGGCAGCTTTACCGGAACGGGCATCAACAACACCGACCCCAACTACATCAACAGTGCCAGTGTAGATGAAACCAACACTACCAACTGGGCCATTGAGAACCTTGTCACCTACGACCGCATCTTCAACGAGAAGCACCACTTCAACGTGGTGGGCATGTACTCAGCCGAGCAGACCACCTACGAGAAGACCGCCGTGGCTGCCAAGGGCATCCCCGCAGAATATTTCCATTACTATAATCTTGGCGCAGCCAGCGGCGAGATAACCGTCAACCCCAACAATTGGAACTATTGGCAGAGCGGCCTGATGTCGTGGATGGGACGCGTGATGTACACCTACGACAACAAGTATATGCTCTCAGCCACTTTCCGCGCCGATGCTTCCTCACGCTTGGCAAAGGGACACCAGTGGCACACCTATCCCGCCGTGTCGGCAGGATGGAACATCTCACGCGAGCCATTCATGGAGAACCTAAAATGGATAGACAACCTCAAACTGCGAGTGGGCTATGGCGAAACCTCCAACCAGAGCATCAGCCCCTATTCCACACTTGGAGCCTTGAGCACACGTCCGTATAACTTCGGCACGACATTTGACACCGGATATTATGTCACGGCATTGCCCAACCCTGAACTTAGCTGGGAATTCTCACGCACATGGAACTTTGGCCTTGACTTCTCGCTCTTCGGCGGCCGTCTGAGCGGTTCGATGGAATATTACTTGCAGAACACCCGCGACCTGCTGCTCGACGTGTCGATGCCAAGCACATCGGGTGTAGGCAGCTATACCGCCAATGTGGGAAAGACCCAAAACAAGGGATTTGAGTTCAGCCTCAACGGCATCATCATCGACAACAAAAACGGCTGGAACTGGGAGGCAGGCCTTAACCTCTACCTCAACCGCAACAAACTGGTCGAGCTGGCATCGGGCGCAGAGCGCGACGAGGCAAACCGCTGGTTTGTAGGCCACCCTATAGATGTAATATACGACTACAAGAAGATAGGCTTGTGGCAGGAGGGCGACAAATATCTCGACATACTTGAGCCGGGAGGCAACGTAGGCATGATAAAGGTGGAATATACAGGCGACTACAACGCCGACGGAACGCCAACACGCCAAATTGGCCCTGACGACCGTCAGATTATGGACATGGAACCCGACCTCATGGGCGGCTTCAACACTACGGTTGGCTATAAAGGCTTCGACCTCACCGTCATTGGCTCATTCCAGATTGGCGGCACGCTCATCTCTACGCTCCATTCCTCTAACGGTTATCTGAACATGTTGACAGGTCGCCGTGGCAACATCGACGTTGACTATTGGACTCCGGAGAACACGGGCGCGAAATATCCCAAGCCGGGTGGCGTAATGTCGAGCGACAATCCTAAGTACGGCACTACACTCGGCTATTTCGATGCCGGCTATCTGAAGGTACGTGCCATAACCCTTGGCTACAACTTCGACCGCATCAAGGCAGTGCGCGACTTCGGCATCAGCCGTCTGCGCGCCTACGTAACGGTGCAGAATCCATTTGTGCTGTTCTCACCGTTCAACAACGAGTGCGGCCTTGACCCCGAGACCAACACCTATTCCAACAACGGCGGCACGATGGCTGTCACGATGGAAGGCTATACCGGTAAGCACATCCTGCCTGTGGTGGGCTACAACACTCCACAGACACGCAACTTCCTGTTCGGCATTAACGTAACATTCTAAATTCTCAAAGTTATGAAAAATATGACATCAAAAATAATAGCTAAATATGGAGCAGCCTCATTGTGCATGCTCATCATGGGTTCATGCTCAGGCGTGCTCGACGAGCAGCCACGCAGCAACTACGACCCCTCCTTCTTCCAGACGGAACTGGGCGTGAAGGGCGGCTTGACGTCACTTTATGCCAACCTGAGAAATCTGTACGGGCAGGCCTACTATTTCAATTCCCAAGAAACGGGCACCGACGAATATACCTACGCACAGTCGGCCGACGGCAACTTCAAGGATGCCGACGTCTCGGGCGCAGGCTCGCCGCTCAACTCCACCAACTGCCGTGCCGACGCCCTGTGGGGCAATGCCTTCAGCAACATCAACACCGCCAGTGGAGTGATTGAGAATGCATCGGCCGCAGGCATGAGCGAGGCCTTGATAGCTGAGGCCCGCTTCTTCCGTGCCTTCGACTATTTCAACCTCGTACAGACTTTTGGCGGCGTGCCGCTCGACCTTGGTTCGGGCGAGCTGAAGTTCAACACCTCCACGTCACGCTCGTCGGTGCGCAACACCGTACCCGAAGTATATACCAAGGCCGTATTCCCCGACCTGCTTACAGCCATCAACGACCTGCCAGAGAAACCACGCCTCACGGGTGCTCTGACGAAAAACGTGGCACGGCTGATTCTTGCCAAGGCTTATCTTACCTACGCTTGGTGGCTTGAGAACCCCAACGGCATACCTACATATCCCGACTGTGCGCGCACCGACCCCGACGGACACGATGCCCGATGGTACTACCAGCAGGCTTACGACGTGGCGCTGACGGCAATTAAGAATCCTGGAGTGTATAGCCTGCAGCCCACATTCTACGACGTAAACGTGGCCACCAACGACCGCAATTCCGAGTGCATGCTCTATGCCGACCACAACGACCAGAGCGAGCTGTACAACGGCGGCTCATTCTCTTACGGCAGTGGTGGCGCACCCGACAACTTCGTGTCGTGGATGGGATGCTGGAACTACACCACGATGACAGCCGTGGGAAACACGAGCGGCAAAATCAACCCCGTACAGCGTGAGTGCGTACAGGCACTTGGCCGCCCTTGGACCCGCATGGCCACGCCTCAGGAGGTATTCACTAAAGTGTTTACCGACGTGGATAAGGACTCGCGCCTCGACGGAACGTTCACAACCACGTTCTACACCAACTGGAAGAAGGGCGGCAAGCCCGACGACTACGTGGAAGGTGCCAACGGTTCGAAGGTGTATTATGGCGAACCTTTCCTGAAGTTTGTCCTCAGCGGCAATCCTTCCATCACCTATCCCAACGATGGAGGCAAGAACAATGTGGGTGCAGGAGAAATGGAGGGCGAGAATGCCTACGTAATCGGCATCACCGGCATCAGCCGTCTGAAGTATCCGATGCTTTGGAAACAAGGGCCTTACCGCACCGACAACGGCGAAGGCCTTGGTCAGCCAAACGCCGGCAGTACACGTCCATACGTCGTATGCAAGTTCTCCGAACTTTACCTCGTTGCAGCCGAGGCGGCCGTGAAGGGGGCATCGGCGCAAGGCGGCTACAGTGCCCGCGAACTGGTGAATGTGCTGCGTGCCCGTGCCGGCAAGTGGCGTTGGGACAACAATGGCAACTGCGAGAAAGTGGCCGACTACAGCAAGGAACTGACCGACGCCACTCCGCAGTCCATTACCATCGACTATATTCTCGACGAGCGTATGCGCGAGTTCTTTGGCGAGACGATGCGATGGTTTGACCTTGCCCGCACCCAGACGTGGGAAAAGCGAGCCGGACAATACACCATCTGCGGTTCGGGTGCTGGCGACCACAGCCCGCAGGTATTTACACGAACCATCACCAAGGGCATGTATCTGCGTCCAATACCACAGGGCCAGATTGACGGACTCGAAATGAGTGACGAAGAGAAGACCGCATATCAAAATCCAGAATATCGAGACTGATGGAGGTAGGAAAATAATCGACGACTAATGAACTGCAGATTAACAGTCTTTCTCCATAATATAATGATAGCCGTCATGGCATTGGCTGCACTGCCAGCCTGTGCCATGAACGGCATCTTGTTTGGCTACGACAAGTTGGCGAGTAGCCTTGTGACAAAGACATATCAGGACAAGCATGGCTTCATCTGGATAGGCACCGACTTCGGATTGAGCCGTTTTGACGGCTACCGATTCATCAACTACTACAACCTTCCCCACGACTCCCTCTCGCTGCCAGGCAACAACATCAGGTCGCTGCTTTCTACAAGTGGCGGCACGATGCTCGTAGGTACTGAGCGTGGCCTCGCAAGCTACGACTACGACACCGACAGATTCCTGCCTGTCCATTTCCCCAAAGGCATAAGGCCAAGGGTGGTGTCGATGGTCGAGCTGCCCATGGGCATGGTGGTGGTGGCGGCGGCAGGCTACGGTCTGTTCGCACTCGACCGTCAGAGCATTAGTCCACTGCAGCTCGACATCAGCGATGCCTACTATGTAAGCTCGCTATTGGCCGAGGACAACAGCCACATTTGGTGTACCACCAACGCCCACCGCTTGCTGCGCCTTGAAAAGCAAGGCGACAGGCTTTCCGTTGTCGCACAGTTTTCGCTCAAGGGCAGGAACCTTCAGGAGGCGAGGCTCGACACCGACGGCAACCCCACGTTCTTCCTCAACAACGGCATACTGAAATACGACTTGGGCAAGGGACGCTTGGAGGAAGTGAAGGGCATACTGCCCAAAGGCGCCACAATGAGAAGCGCTTCAATAAGCTCAAACGGCGACATAATGATGGCTACCTACAACCATGGCCTCTTCGTCGCCAAGAAAAACAATGGCGGCATAGTGCGCAAGCAGCTGTTCAGTTCCAACGAGATGCTTCACGACGTGGTGGTCAACCACATTTTCGAGGACAAGGACCTTAACGTGTGGCTGTCGTGCCCAAGGCGCGGCCTTTTCCTGTGGAACAGCAGCCGGCAGCCTTTCACCGCCTACAACATTGTCGATTCGGGCAGGCTGTTGCGCGACGGATTCACGTCGGTGACCCCCGACGGCAGCGGCGGTTTCTACTGTACGGCAAATTTCAATGGCATGTATCATGTTGACCGCTGGGGCACTTCACGTCAGTGTCCCAATGCCCCCGATGCACCGTGCTGCGTGTTCAGCGACCCGGAGGGCCGTCTGTGGGTGGGCACGTGGAAGTCGCTGTACATCTACGATCCTGTGGAGGGCCGAAGCCTCCTCGTCAACGACATGGGCGGCAACGGCGCGCAGTATATTGCCGCCGATAAGTCCGGCAATATCTATGCGGCGGTGCCGGGCAGGGGCTTTGCCGTGGTTGACCCTTACACCCGCAAGGCCACCTATTACAGCCGACAGACGGCGGTGGCAGGCCGCGGACTTACCAACGACTGGGTAGAGTCGATGCTGTGCGACCGCGAGGGACTGGTGTGGATTGCGACGTCAAGTGGCGTGAGCTGCTTCAATCCTGCCAAGCGGCGTTTCATCGACTTTGGCGCTCACGATGCGCTTCTGCCCAGTGTAGAGTGTACGTCGCTGTGCGAGCTGCCGTCGGGCGACATCGTAATAGGTACGGTGTCGGGTCTTTACATATATAGGCGCAAGAGCCGCAACGTAGAGGAACTGCCCGGATGCAGCGACCTCGAGGGGATGAAGGCGACGGCACTGGCAACCGACCGCAAGGGCGACGTCTGGATTAGCACCGTGAAGGGCATCTGGCTATACCGCACCGGCGAGAAACGTCTTGTGAGCTACGAGAGTTGCGGCGGCATAACCGACAACGAATTCTGCATGGGAGCCAGCTGCATGGCCGCCGACGGGAAGATTATGTTTGGAGCCAACAGCAACGTCACTGCATTCTATCCCGACGAGGTTTACGACTTGGCCAAGAGCCGCTCGTCCGTCCACCTGACGCGTTTCTCTACGGCAACTGCCGCCTACAGTCCCTTTGCCCGCAGTTTTGTCCTGCCTCCCGACGACAATGCCTTCACCATGGAGTTTTCGCTTCTCAACTATCAGAACATTAAGCACGTTTTTTACGAATATCGCATCAACGGTGGCCGATGGACTCCGTTCAGCAGAGGCGGCAACATGCAAAGCTTTACTGGCATGAAGGCCGGAACATACGACATCGAGGTGAGGGCATGGGAAACGGGCGAGCCGCTGCCCAACATGCGTGCATTGCAAGTGACAGTCGAGGCACCGTGGTATGCCACCACAATGGCTAAGACGTTCTACGCCTTGTGCGCCCTGCTGTTGCTTTGCCTTGTGTTTCAGAATGTTTACCGCAGTCAGAAGGCTGCCTTCGACGAGGAGAAGATGCAGCTGCTCATCAACGCCACTCACGACATACGTTCGCCCTTGACAATGATTCTCGGACCTGTGGAGAAACTGAAACGGCTGGCGCGAAAGGCCTGCGATGCCGACACGCGCAACTCCATCGACCAATGTGCCGACACTATTGACCGCAATGCCGAACGGCTGCTGCTGCTCGTCAACCAAATACTCGACGTGCGCAAGATAGACAAGCATCAGATGCAGCTGCATTGCCGTGAAACCGACATCGTACAGTTTGTACTGCACATCTGCCGCTCCTACGAGTTCCTGGCCGAACAGCGTGGCATAGCCTTCAATGTGGTGCGTCCGCAAGAGCCGCTCATGGCATGGATTGATCGCATAAACTTCGACAAGGTGGTGACCAACCTTCTGTCAAACGCCTTCAAATACTCGCTCGACGCAGGCGAGATAACCGTGGCCATAAGCAGCACCGGCAACCACGTCGTCCTGACGGTGACCGACGCGGGAATGGGCTTTGGCGATGAAAAGGCCGACAACCTCTTCCGCCGCTTCTATCAGGGACGCAACTCCTCGAGACAGGGCATAGCAGGCACGGGCATTGGACTTAACCTCACAAAGAAGATAGTAGAGCTGCACGGCGGCACGATAACGGCAAAAAACCGCGACGACGGCGGCAGCGGTGCACAGTTCACCGTCAGCCTGCCACTTGGCAACAGCCATCTGCCCGAGGAATGCATCGACGGTGAAGAGGAAAAGGTGAAGAGAGCCTACAGGACAGGCCAACTGACACTACGCATAATGATTGTGGACGACGACACCGAACTGTTGTCCTACGTCACGACAGAGTTGAGTCAGTGGTACAGAATCGACCAATACACCAATGGCATGGATGCTATCGATGCACTTTTGTCGTATGACTACGACCTCGTGGTAAGCGATGTGGCAATGCCCGGCATGGACGGCATCACACTGTTGAAGAAAATCAAGCTAAACCCCAACATCAGCCACGTGCCTGTCATTCTGCTGTCAACAATGTCGGAGGTGGCCGACCGCCTTCAGGGCTTCAGCAACGGAGCCGATGCTTACGTGGCCAAGCCCTTCAGCATGGAGGAGCTTCATTCGCGCATCGATGCCATCATAGGCAATGTGCGTCGCCTGCGCGGCAAATTCAGCGGTACGCAGCAACAGCTCGACAAGCTGAAGGACGTCGAGGTGGAAGGCTACGACGAGCAATTCATGGACAGCGTGATGCAGTCGGTCAACGCGCATATCAGCGACAACGACTATGGCGTAGATGTACTGACGCAGGAGCTACGCATTAGCCGCGCGCAGCTTCACCGCCGCATAAAGGACATCACAGGCGTGTCGGCAGGCCGCTTCATCCGCGACCTACGCATGAGGCAGGCGGCGCAGTTGGTCAAGGAGCAAAAGACCAATATAGCGCAAATAGCCTACAGCTTGGGATTTGGCGATCCCAAACATTTTTCCACCCTGTTTAAGCAGTACTACGGCATGTCGCCTACAGAATATGCAAAGACTGACAAAGACATCACCACCAATTAATTCTCGTAGTGCTTACGTCAATGTCTTTCATCCAATGCCATTGACAATGACAAGCAGAAGGCGGACGTCGATGTTTGACTGTCTGAGAAGCTCTATCAACTTTGCCTTCCGCTTTTTTACGGCAAAGAGCGATAGGCCGAGAACATCGGCTATCTCTTGGTTTTTCAAACCCTTTTCAAAACTCAGTTCTACAATGAGGCGATATTTTTGCGGCAAATGGTCTATTGCATCGTAAAGCCTGTCTAATGTTTCATGCACTATAAGCAAGTCTTGCGGGTCGTCTTCAAACCCACCGCTGCAGGTGGTTTTTTCGATGTGCGACTCGTGTGCCTTGTGCTTACGCAGCAAATTTATGGCGTCGTTGTGAAAGCAAGTGTAAAGAAAGTATTTTAGATGTCAGAAGAAAATTCCTCACGCTTCATATATGCCTTAATGATTGCTTCCTGCACACAGTCTTCGGCCAGGAATGCATATTGTATGCCAAGAGAATTAGTGGCAAAAGTAAGCAAACCGGGTAAAACCGCTCGTATAAAGCGTTTACATTGCCATTAGAGAAATCGTCAATTACTGTCTTTACCGTCATTTCGCTTGTGTTTTTTTGCCAAAAATAGCAATAATGTTGTAAAGTCAAGGACTTGGACTGCGTTTTTAGCATTTTTTAAGTTATACCTTTCCCGTGTTTGATTGTAATAGTAACAAAAGGCAACATTAACCAAGAGGTAAAAAAACAGATGGAGAAAAAAGAGATGGCGCAACGCATTGTTGAGCTGATGCTGAAGCGAATAACGCAGAGCATCGACAAATAAGAAAGCGAGGAACTCGAACAGTGGCGGTCGATGGGCAGGCATAATGAAGCCGCCTACAGACGCTGTATGGACTATGCTTTCCTTGAGATGGAATATAAGAGCAGGAAGGCCATCGACATAGCCAAGCCAATGGAGGAGATGCAGCGCAGAATAACCGGCATGCAACGCCGCAGACCCGCTACCGCCATGTGGCGTATGGCCGCTGCCGCCGTGTTTGTGGGCATTGTCATGATGGGTATATGGAAGGTGCTTTCTCCAAGCGGGTCAATGCCGTCAGAACAATGAAAACGAATAAATTATTTTTTGCCGCAGCACTCGTGGCAGCCTCGGCCGCCTTACAGTCGTGTGACGACTACCTCGACGTGCTTCCTTCAAAGAGCTCGTCGCTGCCAGTGACTACTGTTGAGCATGACATCCGA
>JAQXRI010000140.1 GCA_029218445.1 Prevotellaceae bacterium
CAGAGTTACAGAGAGAAACTCGTCAACTACTACCGACGATACGATATCAATGTTGACGCGGAAGATATCATCATCACCTCGGGAGGTAGTGAGGCGGTGTTGTTTGCATTCATGTCATGCCTAAACCCTGGCGACGAGATAATTGTGCCTGAACCCGCATATGCGAACTATATGGCTTTCGCCATTTCGGCAGGAGCACGCATACGCACCATTGCCACTACCATAGACGAAGGTTTCTCGTTGCCGAAGGTTGAGAAGTTTGAGGAACTCATCAACGACCGCACACGAGCCATAATGATATGCAATCCCAACAACCCGACGGGCTATCTTTATACCCGAAGGGAGATGAACCAAATACGCGACCTCGTGAAGAAGTACGACCTTTACCTCTTCTCCGACGAGGTTTACCGCGAATATATCTATACCGGCTCGCCATACATCAGCGCATGCCATCTTGAGGGCATACAGCAGAACGTGATACTCATCGATTCGGTGTCGAAACGCTACTCGGAATGCGGCATTCGCATAGGAGCACTGATAACCAAGAACGTCGAGGTGCGCAAAGCCGTGATGAAATTCTGCCAAGCCCGACTCTCGCCTCCACTAATAGGACAGATAGTGGCCGAGGCGTCGCTCGACACGCCCGAGGAATATCTGCGCGACGTGTATGACGAATATGTAGAGCGCAGGAAATGCCTCATCGACGGACTAAACCGCATACCGGGCGTTTACTCGCCAATACCCATGGGCGCATTCTACACGGTGGCGAAGCTGCCCGTTGACGACAGCGAGAAGTTCTGCCGCTGGTGCCTGTCGGAATTTGAATATGAGGGCGAGACAGTGATGATGGCTCCGGCATCGGGATTCTACACCACGCCGGGAGCCGGCATCAACCAGGTGCGCATTGCCTATGTGCTGAAGAAGGACGACCTCAACAGGGCGTTGGTAGTGCTGCAGAAAGCACTGGAGGCTTATCCTGGCAGAGTAGATGACAAGTGACGTAACACATATATATATAAATAGGTGAAAGCTGAATGAACTTTCCACTTTTCATAGCCAAACGAATTTATACAGACAAGGGCGACAAGCGCAAGGTGAGTCGGCCTGCCATACACATTGCCACCATTGGAGTGGCCATTGGCCTTGCCGTAATGATAATAACAGTGTCGGTGGTGCTCGGATTCAAGCACACCATACGCGACAAGGTGATAGGTTTTGGCAGCCATATTCAAGTGGCAAACTTCATGGCGATGCAAAGCACCGACTCCTACCCCATCTGTATAGACGACAGCATGATGAACGTCGTGAAGCACATCGAAGGCATAAGACATGCCCAGCGGTATGCCATGGCGCAGGGAATACTTAAGACCGACAGCGACTTCCTTGGCATTGCCTTCAAGGGCGTTTCGGAAGAATACGACTGGAACTTCATCAAGGAAAACCTGAAAAGCGGCGAGATACCTTCGTTCAGCGACAAGGAGGCTTCAAACAAGCTGCTGATTTCAACCAATACGGCATCGACGCTGAAGCTGAAGGTGGGCGACCGCATATTCGGATATTTCGTTGGCGACAACGGGGTAAGGGCACGACGCTTTACCATAGCGGGAATATACGAAACAAACATGAGCCAGTTTGACAACTCGATGTGTTTCACCGACCTGTTTACCTCGCGCAAGGTAAACAATTGGAAAGACGGCCAGTGTTCGGGTGCCGAACTGACCGTCAAGGACTTCAGCCAACTCGAAGCCACCGCACAAAACGTTGTAGAAAAGATAAACCGCAAGGCCGACCATTATGGCGACATAATGGTGTCGCAAACCATCTATGAGGCCTATCCGCAGATATTCTCGTGGCTGTCGCTGCTTGACATCAACGTGTGGATTATACTCGTACTGATGATATGCGTGGCAGGCTTTACAATGATTTCAGGCCTGCTGATCATAATTCTCGAACGCACACAAATGATAGGCACGCTGAAGGCGCTTGGAGCCACAAACGCCACCATTCGCCACACATTCCTTTGGTTTGCAGTGTTTGTCATCGGTCGCGGCATACTGTTTGGCGACATCTTCTCGATGCTGCTCATCGTGCTTCAGAAAACCACCGGCATCGTAAGCCTCGACCCTGCCACGTATTATGTAAGCGAAGCGCCTATGGAAATAAACATTCCGGCATTCGTAGTGCTCAACGCAGTTACCCTCATCGTGAGCATTCTCATACTGATAGCGCCAAGCTATCTCATATCACACATCCATCCGGCCAAGTCGATGCGATATGAATAGCCACGGACATCAAAATGGCAAGAAAACAGACGAAAAACAACAGAAATGGCCACAAATATGTCCAATAAAGAAAAAAACCATGCTATATGAGTAAGTTTTTGCACAAAAAGTTTGGAAATGTGCAGAGAAAGGATTATCTTTGCACAAAATTTCAAAATTTGTGCAATGAATACATATCGCAGTTTCAACTCATACATTGAAAACAGCATAATAAATAATTGGAATCTCGATGCCCTTACCGACTACAAGGGCATTACGCTGCAATATCATGATGTAGCCAGAAAAATAGAGAAGCTCCACATTCTGTTTGAACACAGCGGCGTAAAAAAGGGCGACAAGATAGCCATGTGCGGACGCAACAGCGCACACTGGGCCGTCAGCTTCTTCGCCACACTTACCTACGGTGCCGTTGCCGTGCCGATACTCCACGAGTTTAATTCCGAACAAATCTACAACATAGTAAACCACAGCGAGGCAAAGCTGCTGTTCGTTGGCGACATTGTGGCCAAGGACATCGACCCTCAGTACATGCCTGCCCTTGAAGGAATAATCAATATACCCGACTTCTCGCTGATGATTTCACGTTCCGACAGTCTTACTTACGCCCGTGAACACCTGAACGAGATATTCGGCAGGCGTTTTCCAAAGGCGTTCCGTGCCGAACACGTAAAATATTACGAAGGCGGAGCAGATGAACTTGCACTAATCAACTACACGTCGGGCACCACAGGATTTTCCAAGGGTGTGATGCTGCCCTACCGTGCCTTATGGGGCAACCTCGACTTCTGCCTCGACGCCATTGGCACAAAAATACCCGCCAACAGCCCTGTGCTGAGCATTCTGCCCATGGCCCACATGTATGGCATGATGGTAGAGTTCATATTCTCCTTCTGCCACGGCTGCCACATTTTCTTCCTCACACGCCTTCCATCTCCCGCAATCATTGCACAAGCCTTTGCCGACATCAAGCCAGCCATAGTAATATCGGTGCCGCTGGTGGTCGAGAAAATCATACGCAAAAACGTATTCCCAAAGATACAAAACAACAAGATAAGACTGCTTTGGAACATGCCTGTGATAAACAAAAAGGTGAAGCAGCGCATATGCGAACAGGTGCTGCAGGCCTTCGGCGGCAACGCCTACGAGGTGGTAGTGGGCGGAGCAGCACTGAACCAGGAAGTGGAAGCCTTCCTAAAGAGCATCGACTTCCCCATCACCGTAGGCTATGGAGCCACCGAATGCGCCCCACTGATAACATTCAGCGACCACACCGACTTCGTACCCGGCAGCTGCGGCACACCCGTTAAGCACATGGAAGTGAAAATACTGAGCAACGACCCGCAAAACATTGCAGGCGAGATAGTGTCGAAGGGAATGAACACCATGCTCGGATACTACAAGAACCAGGAGGCCACCGCACAGGCTCTCGACGAAGAAGGATGGTACCACACTGGCGACCTCGGCACCATGTCGGCCGACGGACACGTGTTTATACGCGGCCGCATAAAGAACATGCTGCTGGGAGCCAACGGCCAGAACGTATATCCCGAAGAGATAGAAGACAAGCTCAACTCGATGGCAATGGTAAACGAGAGCATCATCATACAAAGGGAAGACAAGCTCGTGGCACTGGTATATCCCGACTTTGAAGAAGCCAAGACCATGGGCTTCAACGAAGACGACCTAAAGGATGTGATGGAGCAGAACCGCAAGGAACTGAACGAGATGATGCCACCATACTGCAAAATTTCGTCGATACTTATCCACAACGAGGAATTTGCCAAGACACCCAAAAAAAGCATAAAACGATACCTTTACAAATAGAGACATCAATATGGAACAAATACCATCATTTAACCAAATAATCGAAAAGAGCATCATCGACAATTGGGACTATAATGCGCTGACCGACTACAAAGGAGCTACACTGCAGTTTCACGACGTAGCCCGAAAGATAGAAAAGCTGCACATCATGTTTGAAAACGGTGGTGTGAAGCAAGGTGACAAAATAGCACTCTGCGGACGCAACTGCGCCAACTGGGCCGTGGCCTTCCTCGCCACACTGACCTACGGAGCCATTGCCGTGCCCGTACTGCACGAGTTTACACCCGAACAGATACACAACATCGTCAACCACAGCGAGGCGAAATTCCTGTTTGTAGGCGACGTGGTGGCCACCCAAATCGACGGCACCAAGATGCCTGGACTTGAAGGAATAATAAACATTCCCGACTATTCACTTGCACTGTCGCGTACCGACAAGCTGACCTACGCCCGCGAACACCTCAACGAGATGTTCGGCAAGAAATACCCGAAGTATTTCAGAAAGCAACACGTAAGCTACTACCGCGAAAAGAGCGGCGACGAGCTGGCACTCATCAACTACACCTCAGGCACGACAGGCTTTTCAAAGGGAGTGATGATACCCTATAGGGCACTGTGGGGAAATTATGACTTTGCAGAGCACGTGCTGGGCAAGAATGTAAAACGCGGCGACAGCGTGATAAGCATTTTGCCAATGGCACACATGTATGGCATGGCCTTTGAATTTATCTTTGAATTCCTGCATGGCTGCCATATCTACTACCTCACACGCATACCTTCGCCTGCCATCATAGCCCAGGCTTTCACCGACGTAAAGCCATCAATAATCATTGCCGTACCTCTTATAATTGAGAAAATAATACGCAAAAAAGTGTTCCCAAAACTGCAGAACAACAAGGTTCGCCTATTGTGGAACATACCCATGCTCAACAAGAAGCTACAGCAGCGCATCTGCGAACAAGTGCGCAAGGCATTTGGCGACCAGTTCTACGAAATAATAATAGGCGGAGCAGCCTTCAACCACGAAGTTGAATCGTTCCTGAAATGCATCAACTTCCCATTCACAGTGGGTTATGGAGCCACAGAGTGCGCCCCAATCATCTGCTACTCCGACTACCACGACTTCGTGCCGGGAAGCTGCGGACGGGCTGTCATACACATGGAAGTGAAGATTGACAGCCACGACCCGGAAAACGTGCCAGGAGAAATACTCGCACGAGGAACCAACGTAATGCTCGGCTACTACAAGAATCCCGAAGCTACGGCACAAACCATAGACGCCGACGGCTGGTATCACACGGGCGACCTCGGCACCATGGATGCCCAAGGCAATGTGTTCATAAGGGGACGCTCGAAAAACATGCTCCTCGGTCCAAGCGGACAGAACATCTACCCCGAAGAGATAGAAGACAAGCTCAACTCGATGCAGTTGGTTACGGAGAGTGTTGTGGTTCAGCGCGACACCAAGTTGGTGGCTCTCGTTCATCCCGACATGGATGCACTCATAGACCTTGGAATGCACGAAGACGACATCAAGAACATAATGGAGCAAAACAGGGTTCAGGTGAACGAACAGTTGCCTGCCTACTGCAAGATATCAGAAATAGAAATTCACAAGCAAGAGTTTGAAAAGACTCCCAAAAAGAGCATCAAGCGCTATCTGTATAAATAAAGTGAGTTCGTCGAACTCACTTTATTTTAAGTATTCAGCATGCTTTGGGGCTTATTTCATTTTGGGATATTTCCTTGTCCAGCCATCCCAGCGAAGCCTCATCACACCGAAGAAAGCCTCGCCAAAGATGCCTCCGCTCATCTTGCTCGTTCCCTCACGCCGATTGACGAAAATAACGGGAACTTCCTTTATGCGGAAGCCTATCCTGTAGGCGGTAAACTTCATCTCAATCTGGAAGGCATATCCCTTAAACCTAATCTTGTCGAGTTCCATGGTCTCAAGCACACGGCGACGATAACACTTGAAGCCGGCAGTGGTGTCGTGAACCTTGAAGCCGGTGACAAGACGCACATATTTCGACGCAAAATAACTCATCAGCACTCTGCCAATGGGCCAGTTGACCACGTTGACTCCTGATACATAACGCGAACCTATGGACAAGTCATAGCCCTCGTCATGACATGCGGCATAGAGCCGTGGCAAGTCGGCCGGGTCGTGGCTGAAGTCGGCATCCATCTCAAATATATAGTCGTAACTGCGCTCCAACGCCCATTTGAATCCACGTATATATGCCGTGCCAAGGCCGAGCTTGCCACTTCTCTCTACGATGAAGAGCCTGTGTTCAAACTCGTCGTGGATAAGCCTCTTAACGATGGCGGCAGTACCATCAGGTGAACCGTCGTCGATAACAAGAATATGGAAGCACTTTTCAAGCGCAAATATGGCTCGTATTATTTTCTCTATGTTCTCCTTCTCGTTGTAAGTGGGTATTATAACAATACTGTCGCTTTGATGTGTCATATTATTAGTGTTCTGCTGCTATTTTTGACTGCAAAAGTAATTCAGAAACGTGGAAAAACAAAATAAAATAGTGATTTTTTTGTTTATTTCGCCATTTATAAGTAATTTTGCACACCATTTAAAGAAATGACCATACAAGATTTACAAAAACTATACTCAAAATCGCCCAAAGTGGCGGCATTGGGTAAAGCCGTGGAAGATGTAAAGTTGAAAAACATTTTCCTCGACGGGCTTGTGGCATCATCGGCTCCATTGGCTTTTGCTGCAATGGCCTTGAAAACCACAACGACCATGCTCTTCGTACTTAACGATGCCGACGAAGCAGGCTATTTCTACCACGACCTCACACAGATAATGGGAGAAAAGAATGTCTTGTTTTTCCCTTCCTCCTACCGCAGGGCAATAAAATACGGACAACGCGACTCGGCAAGCGAGATATTAAGGACTGAAGTGCTTTCCGCCATAATGGCATCGAAAGAGATGAAAGGAGAAAGCCTGTATGTAGTGACACATCCAGAGGCTATTGCAGAACTGGTCGTATCAAGACAAAAACTTGACGAGCGCACACTGCAGCTGCACACCGACGAAACCATCGACGTGAGCGACATTGTAAAGACGCTTAGGCAGTTTGGATTCCGCGAGGTGGACTATGTTTATGAACCGGGACAGTTCGCACGGCGTGGAAGCATCATTGACGTTTATTCATACTCATGCGAATACCCGTTCAGAATAGACTTCTTCGGCGACGACATCGACTCGATAAGGACTTTTGAAGTTGACACCCAGCTCTCGCGCGACAAGCGCAGCTCGATTGAGATAGTGCCTGAGCTGGCAGTGGAGTCGAGCGAGAAGGTGCCCATACTTGACTTCCTGCCCGACAATACGCTCATGGCAATGCGCGACGTGCAGTATGTTTGCGACATAGTGTCGCAGGTGTATGACGAAGGCTTCTCGTCGCAGGCCATCACCGAACGCATGGAGAGCGCAACCGAGATGGAACGTGCCGAACTGATGAAGCAAATGGAACGCAGCAACCAACTTGTCAGCCCCAGCGAATTCAAGCACCGACTACTCGACTTCCGCACTATAGAGTTCGGCCACCGCTCGTCACTGACGTCAAATGCCATTATACATTTCAACATAAGCAGCCAGCCGCTGTTCCACAAGAACTTCGACCTGATAAAGCAGTGTCTTGACGAATTGTCAATGCGCGGCTTCAAACTATACATACTTGCCGACAGCCATAAGCAGATAGAAAGACTAAAGGAGATATTGGCCTCACCATCACCCGAAGGCGAGGGTTCAGACTGTCTTCAGCTCAATTCAGTAAACCGTCAGACTACTGACGGCGGCCAAGGAGGCTTCACGCTTCACGAAGGCTTCTGCGACAACGACATGAAGCTGTGCCTATTCACTGACCATCAGATATTCGACCGATTCCACAAATACAACCTCCGCTCCGACAAGGCGCGAAGCGGAAAGGTGGCACTCACGCTGAAGGAGATAAAACAGTTTGAAGTGGGTGACTATGTGGTACACGTTGACCATGGCATAGGCAAATTTGGCGGACTCGTAAGAATGCCCCAAGACGACGGCTACCAGGAAATGATAAAGATACAATATCAGAACGGCGACTCCATATACGTGTCGATACATTCACTGTATAAAGTATCGAAATACAAAGCACAAGACAACGGAGAGCCTCCACGCCTGAGCCATCTCGGCACAGGCCAATGGGAACGCCTGAAGGAACGCACGAAGAAGAAGATAAAGGACATAGCACGCGACCTGATAAAGCTGTACTCACGCCGCCGACATGAAAAAGGCTATGCTTACAGCCACGACTCGTTCATGCAGCACGAACTTGAGGCGAGTTTCCTGTATGAAGACACGCCCGACCAGCTCAAGGCTACCAACGAGGTAAAGGCAGACATGGAAAGTCAGAAGCCCATGGACCGTTTGGTGTGTGGTGACGTTGGCTTTGGAAAGACGGAAGTGGCCGTACGCGCCGCCTTCAAGGCCGCATGCGACTCAAAGCAAGTGGCCGTACTCGTACCCACCACGGTATTGGCGTATCAGCACTATCAGACATTCTCGAAACGACTGAAAGACCTGCCTGTAAGGGTTGAATACCTCACAAGGGCAAAATCGACGAAACAAACCAATGAGGTGCTAAAGGACTTGGCTGACGGAAAAATAGACATATTGATTGGCACACAGAAACTCATTGGCAAATCGGTGAAGTTCAAGGACCTTGGACTGCTGATCATCGACGAGGAACAGAAATTTGGTGTAGCCACAAAGGAGAAACTGCGACAAATGAAGACCAACGTCGATACGCTTACCATGTCGGCCACACCCATACCACGTACACTGCAGTTCTCGCTCGTAGGGGCGCGCGACATGAGCGTCATACAGACTCCACCACCCAACCGCTACCCGATACAGACCGAAATACACACTTTCGGACCTGAGATAATAGCCGATGCCATCAACTTCGAGATGAGCAGAAACGGACAGGTGTATTTTGTCAACAACCGCATAAACGACCTGACGAGAATGGCCGAGATGATAGGGAAATATGTGCCTGACGTACGCATAGCCATCGGGCATGGCCAAATGAAGCCGGAAGAGCTGGAGAAGATAATCCTTGGTTTTGCCAACTACGACTACGACGTGCTTTTGTCAACCACGATAGTAGAAAACGGCATCGACATACCCAACGCCAACACCATAATAATAAATGGCGCACACAACTTCGGCCTCAGCGACCTGCATCAGATGCGTGGCCGCGTGGGACGAGGCAACCGTAAGGCTTTCTGCTATCTGCTTGCACCGCCACTGTCGGCCCTAAATCCTGAATCGCGCCGCCGTCTGGAGGCATTGGAGAACTTCAGCGACCTTGGCAGCGGGATAAACATTGCAATGCAGGACCTCGACATAAGAGGTGCAGGAAATCTTCTTGGCGCAGAACAGAGCGGCTTCATTGCCGACTTGGGATATGAAACCTACCAAAAGATTCTGAACCAGGCCGTCACGGAACTGAAGAACGACGAATTTGCCGACCTGTATAAGGACGAGGCTGAAGCCAACGCCTTGACGGGCGAGTATTTCGTTGACGACTGCGCACTGGAAAGTGACATCGAGATGTACTTCCCCGACCAATATGTCCCGAACGACAGCGAGCGAATGCTTCTTTACCGTGAACTCGACAGCCTCAAGGACGACGACGAGCTGAAACGCTATAAGCTGAGGATGATAGACCGGTTTGGCGACATTCCTGCCGTGGCTGAAGAACTGATGCAGGTTGTGCCGCTAAGACGATATGGCAAACGTCTGGGATGTGAAAAAATAATGCTAAAGAAACAGCGCATGACACTATTCTTCGTAAGCAACCCACGCAGCGCATACTATCAGAGCCATACGTTTGGACTGCTGCTCGACTACATAGCAGAGAATCCACGACGCTGCAACCTAAGGGAAGCCAACGGCAAACGCTCGATGATAATAGAAAACGTCAAGACAGTGGAAGAAGGAGTTGCTACACTTAAACAGATAATGAAAAGCAAACCATGCTGATTATAACAACAATACTGATATATTTCACGGCACTGTATCTCTTCAGTCGCCTGACCAACAAGAGTTCGGACAACGACACCTTCTTCCGCGGCAACCGCAAGTCGCCATGGTACATGGTGGCCTTCGGCATGGTTGGAGCTTCAATATCTGGTGTGACATTGGTGTCGGTGCCAGGCATGGTAACCAAAATCGACATGACTTATCTCCAAACTTGTTTTGGATTCATCTTCGGCTACTTTGCCGTGGCGTTCATCCTTCTTCCCGTGTACTATCGCCACAACCTCACCACGATATATACATATCTTGGCGAACGCTTGGGACGACAGTCTTACAAAACAGGCGCATGGTTTTTCCTGTTGTCAAAGATGACAGGAGCCGCCGTAAGGTTTTACGTTGTCTGCATCATTCTACAACGCTTCGTGTTCGATGCCATAGGATTGCCTTTTGGGGCGACCGTCATAGGCATGGTTGCGCTTATATGGTTCTACACACGTAGAGGTGGCATAAAGACGCTGGTGTGGACCGACACCTTCCAAACCACCTGCCTGTTCACGGCATTGACATTGATAACCGTCAACGTGGCACAGTCGCTCAACATGTCGTTTGGCGAGGTTGTATCTACAGTGGCCAGCAGCCCAATGAGCAGGATATTCGTTTTCGACGATGCCCATTCTACACAGTATTTCTGGAAACAATTTCTGAGCGGCATTTTCATAGTAATAGTCATGACGGGACTTGACCAAGACATGATGCAGAAAAACCTCACTTGCAAGACGTTGCGCGAGGCTCAGAAAGACATGTGTACCTATGGCGTAGCCTTCGTGCCTGCCAACCTGCTGCTGCTTTCGCTTGGCGTGCTTCTCGTCGTACTCTCACAGAAGACCGGCGTGGCCTTGCCCCAGTCGGGCGACGAACTGCTTCCAATGTTTGCTGCCTCAGGCGAACTTGGCGAGTTGGTAGTAGTGTGCTTTACCATAGGCATAGTAGCCGCCTCGTTCAGCAGTGCCGACTCTGCGCTTACTTCCCTCACCACCAGCTTTTGTGTGGATATCTGCCAACGGCCTTCCGACGAGTCGCTTCGCCGCAAGGTGCATTTGGCATTGGCAGTGCTTTTCGTGGCGTTCATATTGCTGTTCCGCATGATGAATTCATCGAGCGTCATCGATGCAATTTATACCCTTTGTTCCTACACCTACGGCCCGTTGCTTGGCCTGTTTGCCTTCGCCCTGACCACCAGTCGCAAGCCTCGCGAGGGTTTCGTGCCTTTCATAGCCTTGCTGTCGCCCTGCCTTTGCTATGTCATCGACCAGACGTCACAGACTCTTTGGAACTACCGCTTCGGCTACGAGTTGCTTATGCTCAACGGCCTCCTGACGTTCATAGGCCTCTGGCTTACATCCTCCAGAAAGTAATCACTTGTCCGACTCCCTTATCGTCTCGATATATTCAGTGGGCTGCATACCAACATCTTTCTTGAAAGTAGTGGCAAAATATTTCGGGTCCTTGTAGCCCACCTTATAGGCCAACTCGCTTATACGGATGTTGGGATGTTCTCTTGCTATGCGGCAGGCCTCCTTCATGCGTATGTCGCGCATGAAGCTGCTTACACTCAAGCCTGTGATGGAGCGGAGCTTGTTGTAAAGCGACGATGCGCTCATGCCCATGTCGGCCGCAAAGTTGTCGCGGTTGTACTCGCTGTCGCCAAGATGCTGCCTCATACATTCAATGGCTTTCTGCAGCAGTTCATTGTCAATCGAAGCTATGTTTGAGGCAGGTCTCTCTACTTCTTCTATGCTCTTCGATGTGAAGTCGCGTCGTATGCGGTTGCGGTTTTCTATGATGTTCTTTATTCTCAGTGTCAACTCACTCATCTTGAAAGGCTTGCACATGTATTCATCGGCACCTATCACCAACGACTTTCTCTTGTCCTCCTCCTGTGTGCGTGCCGTAAGCAGAATGATGGGCAGATGGCTGTAGTCCTTGTTTGTCTTTATCTTTTCAGTCAGTTCCCAACCGTCCATCTCAGGCATCATCAAGTCTGACACTATAAGGTCAAGGTCGTTGTTCTTTATTATTTCCAATGCTTTCAAGCCATTATTGGCAGTCAGCACGTGGTATTTCGACTTAAGCAACTGCTTCATCAGCATGAGCAATTCATTATTGTCGTCAACAATGAGAATCTTGTTGGAATCGTCGTCGGCCACCGAGTCTGAGTTGAGAATGTCGTCGGCGGCTTCCACAAGACTCTGTGGCGAGAAGTCGAAGATGGCGCTTTGTGGAATGTTGATGTTTATTCTGTTCTTCTCGTCAATCTGCGAAGGCTCAAAGGCCTCCTTTCCTATTGGCAAGGTCACGATAAACGACGTGCCTTCGTTTTCCTTTGACTTATATGATATTGTGCCTCCAATGAGATATACGAGGTCGCGTGTCAGCGACAGTCCCACACCCGTGCCCATGGCATTGAAACGTCGATAGTCGCCATCATAGAACAGTTCAAACAGGTGCTTCTGCCTCTTGGCCGGTATGCCACAGCCATTATCCTTCACCTCTATTATGATTTGGTCGTAGTAACTATTGGTCTTTACTGTAAGGTCAATCCTTCCATCCTCTCTGTTAGTATATTTTACCGCATTTGAGAGTAGGTTAAATATTATCTTGTCAATCTTGTCGGTATCAATCCATCCCATCATGCTTTCAGGGGAACACGTAACGTTAAACTGCATTTTCTTTTGTGTCATCAACGGGACTATGCACCTTGCCGTTTCTTTAATGTAAGCCATAACATCGCCATTCGAGACAAGCAGCTTCAGTCGTCCTTCGTTTGACTTGCTCGTTTCAAGTATCTGTTGCAGCAGCCTTACCGAGCGTTGTATGTTAAGTTCCATTAGGGCGTATTCCATTTCATGCTTAGGCTCCACCTCCTTCAAATGCTCCACAGAAGCCGAAATGATGGTCATGGGAGTAAGCAGTTCATGAGTGATATTGGTAAACAACATGCTCATCTTAGCCTTTTCCTTTAGGCGTTGGTTGCGCATGTAGAGTGTCCTCGCCAATATCATAATCAAGACAATGGCGAGAAGCAGTATGAGATTAGCTATGACAGGTTCGTTCATTTATATATTGCATTTTGACTGCGAAGTTACAATTTTTTTGCCACAACAAATCATTTTTATCAAAAAACTTCATTTTAGACTTAATAATAGTTGGTTTTTCGTGATTTTTGGTTGATTTTTAGCGATATTATCTTAAAGTAAACCATAAATAGCTTAAACTAAACCCGCTTTCATACATTATTCATTATCTTTGCAACCTGAAAACAACGATATTATTGGTTTAACAAGAAAATATGATATTGTATTCTATGAGATACAAAAATGGTTAAGGTTTATGGTTGATTAATTTAGTTTTTTAAGCACAAGAGCCTCACTGTGAAGTGGGGCTCTTTTAGAGAAGACAAGTTAAACAATACACCTTAACAAACTTAAGCGGTAATTAAAATAATTAACGATATATATGAACACTGTGATTTTGGACTTTGACGGAACTATCGCCGACACACGGTCGTTGATTGTAAAGACAATGCAACAGACCATAGCAACGCTGGGGCTCCCTGAGCGGACTGATGACCAATGTGCTGAAATGATTGGCTTGCCGTTGCGCCAGTCGTTTGCCGACCTCATTCCCATGGACGACGAAACGGCCGACAAATGCGACACGACCTACCGTGAACTGTTCCACATCAACAACAAACCCGGAATTGTAAAATTGTTTCCCATGGTTTCCGAAACTATCCAGGAAATGTATGCCATGGGGCTTGTAATTGCCATAGCAAGCAGCAGAGGACATGACACCCTCGACACGTTCCTACATGAAATGGGATTGTCAAGATACATCTCTTACATTGTATCTGCCCAGGACGTAGAATGTGCCAAGCCCGCACCCGACATGGTGTATAAGGTCATTGAACACTGCGATGCTGCCAAAAACAATGTTATAGTTGTGGGCGACACCATTTTCGACATTGACATGGGAAAGAATGCCGGCGTGAAAACTTGCGGCGTAACCTATGGAAACGGAAAGGAAGAAGAGCTTCAGTCGGCAGATTATGTAATCGACAACTTCAGCAAACTATTGGATATAGTTTAAAATTATCATAAGTTGAGCGTTGATAGTTGACAAATGGTAATTGACGTATTTTTTAATTTTCAACCATCAACACGTAAAATAAAAGGAGTTCCAGCTATGCTCGAACTCCTTTTATTCTTACTATGTTCTATTGTTGGCCTTATTGCTGCTCCAACAGATAACGTTCAGCCTCGATGGCAGCCTGACAACCGCTGGCTGCTGCAGTAATGGCCTGACGATACACAGGGTCGGCTACATCGCCTGCCACAAATACTCCCGGCACCTTTGTACGTGGTGTTCCGTCAACCTTCTTCAGATAGCCCACCTCGTCGGTGTCAAGCCACTCCTTAAACACATCGCTGTTTGGCTTATGTCCAATGGCCAGGAAGAAACCGTCGATGGCAATATCCACAAGCTCCTCGTCGGGTTCGCCCTTGCGTTTTACCAGATGTGCACCTTCTACACCATTCTCTCCAAACAGGCCAATGGTGTTGTGTTCAAACAATATCTCGATGTTCTCTTTTGCCATTACTCGCTCCTGCATCACTTTCGATGCTCTAAGGAACGGTTTCCTTACAATGAGGAAAACCTTCTTTGCAAGCCCTGCAAGATAGAGTGCATCTTCACATGCTGTGTCGCCGCCGCCAACGACAGCCACCACCTTTTTACGGTAGAAGAATCCGTCGCATGTAGCACAAGCCGACACGCCTTGTCCGTTGTACTTGCGTTCGTCGTCGAGTCCTAAATACTTGGCCGAAGCGCCAGTAGCGATGATGACGGTGTCGGCTGTAATTTCGTGTCCTTCATCGGTAGTCAGGAGATACGGAGCCTTTGAGAAGTCGGCTTTCACTATCTCGCCGTCACGAATGTCGGCACCAAAATGCTCGGCCTGCTCCCTGATGTCCATCATCATCTGATTACCGTCAACCCCTTCAGGATAGCCAGGGAAGTTCTCAACTGTTGTGGTCTGTGTAAGCTGGCCACCTGGCTGCAGACCGCAATATTCTACGGGGTTTAGGTTAGCTCGTGAAGCATAAATGGCTGCAGTATAGCCAGCCGGTCCGCTGCCTACTATAAGGCAACGTACATGCTCCTTGTGATTTTGTTCCATATTCGATTATTTAGAGTTAAATTTGTTGTGCCAAAAGCTCTTCTATCATCTTTTCGATGTTTTCAATCTTTTCTGTTGGCTCGAAACGTGCCACAACCATTCCTCTCTTGTTGGTGAGGAATTTGGTGAAGTTCCATTTGATGTCTGGCTTGCTGTCGTATTCCGGATCTTCCTTACGAAGCATGTCGTCGAGAATGTGGGCAAGTGGATGTGTCATGTCCCAACCTGCAAAGCCCTTCTGTTCCTTTAGGAACTTATACATTGGGTCGGCATCGTCGCCATTCACCTTCACCTTCTTGAAACGTGGAAATTCAGTGCCATAATTCAGCTTGCAGAACTGGTGTATGGCTTCATCGGTGCCAGGAGCCTGCTGTCCAAACTGATTGCAGGGAAAATCCAGTATCTCAAAACCCTGACTATGGTATTTTTCATATAAGCGCTCAAGTTCTTCATACTGCGGTGTGAATCCGCACTTTGTGGCTGTGTTTACGATAAGCAAAACCTCATTGGCATACTCTTTCAGTGCCACTGCCTTGCCTTTTCTGTCCTTAACTGAGAAGTCAAAAATTGTGCTCATTGTTATCTATTACTGTTTTACTTTGCAAAGATAAGTATTTTATCTTTCACCACCAAGGTTTTCTGCTTTTTTTTGTTTTTTTTAGTTGATGTCGCTATTCCCATATCATCAACATCGACCAAAAAGCAAAGGGTGCCTCCCAGTATATGCAACTACTCGGACGCACCCTTTCAAAGTCTAAACCAATAGAAATATTGTTATATCTTTATTTCTTGGCAGCCTTACCATAGCGGCTCATGAACTTGTCAACACGACCTGCGGTATCGACAAGCTTGCTCTTACCCGTATAGAACGGATGCGAAGTGCTTGAGATTTCAATCTTTACCACTGGGTAAGTCTCGCCTTCAAATTCTACTGTCTCGTTGGTCTTGCAAGTAGAACGTGTAAGGAACATATCGCCGTTGGACATATCCTTGAATACGACGGGGCGATAGTTCTCTGGATGAATTCCTTTTTTCATTTTTTGTTAAAATATTATTGTTATAATTAATTATAATTCGCTTTTGGTCGGCAAAGTTACTAATATTTTTCCGTTCCAGCAAATCTTTTACCCTCTTTTTCGTTTTTTTTCTAAAAAAACATGATTTTTAGTTTGTCATTTCAATTATATTTTGTATTTTTGCGCCTTTGAAAGCATATATTAACATGACAGACTATAATATAATAAGGTGAAAAGTTGCAGGCAAAAACGTTAAATACAACTCACACCAAAAAACTACACGTAAACAATGAAAATAATTGGAGTAGCAGGCGGGACTGGCTCAGGTAAGACCACCGTCGTAAAGAAAATAGTAGAGGCTCTGCCTCCACACCATGTGGCAGTAGTGCCGCTCGACTCATACTACAACGACACGACGGGCATGACCGACGAAGCCCGGCGTGCCATAAACTTCGACCATCCCGACGCCTTCGATTGGGCTCTGCTCAACAAGCACGTCAAGATGCTCCGCAACGGCGAATCAGTAGAACAGCCCACATATTCTTACATAATAAGCAACCGCCTGCCTGAAACCATACATGTTGACCCCAAGCCCGTGATACTTATCGAGGGTATAATGACTCTCGTCAATAAGGAGCTGCGCGACATGATGGACATAAAAATATTTGTCGATACCGACTCCGACGAGCGGCTCATACGCAATATACAGCGCGACGTCGTTGAGCGTGGACGTACAGTAGAGATGGTAATTGACCGCTACCTAAAGGTGCTTAAGCCTATGCACGAACAGTTCATCGAGCCTTCAAAAAAATATGCCGACATCATCATTCCCTTGGGTGGTGAAAACAAGACAGGCATAAGCATCATAAAGACTTACATTGAAAAAATGAGTATATGACAACACTTTATTTAGTACGCCATGGAGAAACCGTTGACAACATCAACCGCATAATGCAGGGGCAGACACAAGGGCAACTAAACGAAACAGGGTTGAAGCAGGCTGAAACAGTGGCAAGCGAAATGGCCGACAAGCATTTCGACGCCATTGTCGCCAGCGACTTGAAGCGCGCCGTAGATACGGCTGCCATCATCGCCAAGCCACATCAGCTTGAAGTAGTCACTACCCCACTCCTTCGCGAACGTGACTGGGGTAGCTTCACTGGGCTCTACATACCCGACCTCAAGTTTATTAAACAATCAGAATGGCCGAATGACATCGAGCCACTCGACCATCTTCAAGATAGAGCAAAGAATTTCATTTCTTACATTCGTAGCACTTACAACGGAAAGTGTGTACTTGCCGTTGGGCATGGCATAATCAACAAGGCCATCCAGTCGGTTTATTACAACCGCCCCATGAAAGACATCATGCCCATGGCAAATGTCGAGGTACGCATCCTTGAGTTATAGCACTAAAGGGTCTTAGTCCTTAACGTTGTGGTGTGGGAACTTTTCGCACCACTGTTGTTTCTTGGGCCAATATTGCTTCTTGAACTGCTGTTGTTTCTTGAGCCACTGTTGTAGCGAGGAGTTTGTGCTGGTCTGCCCATTCGTTCGCCTGACGATGGTCTGTTGAAACGTTCACTCGACGATGGCCTGTTGAAACGTTCACTCGACGATGGTCTGTTGAAACGTTCACTCGACGATGGTCTGTTGAAACGTTCTCCCATACGGTTTCCTTCATTGCGGCTATCAGGATTAACCATCACGTTATCACGTCTTTTTACCGTAACCCTTGTAGAACTGTTACGAGTGTCGCCATTACCCCTTTCCAGTCTTTGCGGCGTGCGGTTGTTGTCGAACCTTTGCGATGTGCGGTTGTTGTCGAACCTTTGCGGCGTGCGGTTGTTGTCGAACCTTTGCGACGTGCGGTCGTTGTCGAACCTTTGCGACGTGCGGTTATTACCTACACCTCTGTCATGACGGTTTCCATGGTTTATTTCGCCTCTGTCCCATCTGTCTCTCATTCCATTGTTGCCCACAGTCCTACGGTAATGATCCCGATGACCATGATAGTAGCTGCGTCCTCCATTCGACCTCCAGCTATGTCCTCCACGATAAGACACATAAACGGTTGGTCTGGCAAAATAATAGTACGACCTGTGTGGATAACGTGCGTATATGCCGAAATGCCAGCATCCTGCACTCCAATACAGCGGTCTGTAGAAGTAGCTTGCGGCACAGAAGGCCTTCCACTGCCAGTCGAACAGAATATAGCTTATGTCAAGGTTTCTGCGTGACCAATATGTTCCATACACGTCGTCAACACTTGTCACCCCCATCAGGTAGTCAAGGTTTATTTCGTATGCAGCGTCATACTGGTCGTCGGTAAGGTTAAGCTCGTAGGCCATCTTGTCGGTCAAGAACAGAGCCTCGCGCCTTGCCTGCTCATAACTCATTGCATTGGCAGATGCCGTAAAGGTCATCAGAGCCACTATTGCCATCAATATCTTTTTCATAATCGTATGTTTTTAATTGTTCAACATGTTATTTTCTGTTTTCTGCTGCAAAGTAACAGCATTTTCGGCAATAAAAAAAGGGATTTTCCCTAATGGCAAGTGGAAAATCCCTATGTTTGGTATTTGGCAGGCGTTTATCAACTGAACACCTTTATTTCATACTGGCTGAGGAATGATGCTCCAGGCAGCAGATGGTTCATCAGATACTTGTCCTTAAACTCGCCGGTATATTCCGCCCAATCGTGAACTCCATACCATGGCTCTATACATACAAATGGGGCATTCTTGCCATAAGGACTCCAAATTCCCACGCATGGCGCATCAAACGAAAGTCCTATCTGCGGACGGCCGTCGGAGTCGAGCAGAACGGCAAGTCCCACCTGCGACTTGTCGAGAATAACGGCATCGTCGGCAAACGACTCCTCGTCGAACAGCCAAACATGCTGGGCCGTCTTTACTTCATATCGTTCAGGTTTTATACATCCTTCGGTGTTCCCTATTATCCTTGTCAGCGGTTCCTCGTTGTCAAACAGTATTGCACCTTCCATCTTGTCTCCTTCCTTCACTCCAGGCAAGTTAAACGCCGGATGTCCTCCTATTTGGAAGTGAATCTCCTGCTTGCCAAGGTTCTGTACGCTCCACACCACGTTGATGGTGTCTTCATTGAGAATGTAAGTCACGTTAAGTCCAAACTCGTATGGATAAACCTTCAGAGTCTCTTCGTTCGACGTGAGCTCGTAGGTAACCGATGTAGCACTTTTCTCCACCACGACAAAGTCCATGTCGCGTGCAAATCCGTGTCTTGGCAGCTCATAGGTCTTACCGTCCACGCGGTATTGTCCTTTCCACAATCCGCATACTATAGGGAAAAGCAGCGGCGAGCGGCGCGGCCAGTATTTTTCGTCGCCCTGCCACAAGTATTCACGTCCGTCGGCATTCTTGATGCTTTGTAGTTCAGCTCCATGTGAAGATATCTCCACAGTAAGCCTGTCGTTCTTCAATAGTTCCATAAAAATCTGTTTTTAATCACAATTTTGAGTGCAAATATACAATAATAATATGGAAAAGCGAAAGAAAACGACGAAAAATGTTTGAAAATAAATTTTTCTTGTTAACTTTGCCGATAATTATGAAAGAAACACGTTTATTTAACAGAATGCTTTGCATAATGGCAGCAATGTACTTCGCCTTTTCAGCCTCGGCACAGGAAAAGAACGGAGGAAACGGCTTGTTGCGCTTCGCCAAAAAAATAACATCGTTCATCGACACGATGGCTGTCAATGGCATCGACCCCAACTACATCTCAACTCCACAAAAGCCTTGGCAGGTGATAGCAAAAAGCGTTGTCAACCAAAGCGACATGAAGATGAAATCGACCATCGACGGCTCAAAATATTTTGAAGACGTGCCTGGCGAAATAAACTGGAGCCCACGCATCCTTACCACACCATCCACTGCCGTTGGCCTCTGGGCTGGCTACAGGGGTTATGGCATTGGCTACACAAAACATGTAGGTGGCGACGACGGCTTTTATTTCGTTTTGACCGCCATGGGTGGACGCTATGGCGCCAATGTGCGGTTCCACAATTTTAAGACCAATCGGCCTAAAGTACATTTCTCAGGATACATGCCCGAATGGGTTGACTTCAACAAGGAACTCGACTTGGGTTCGCCCATAAGAGTCAACTCGGTAATAGCCGATGCCTACTACATGTTCAACGGCAAGCAGTTCTCCTATTCCGCCGCCTACGACCAGTCGGCGTTCCAACTACGTTCGGCAGGTTCGTTCATCGTAGGTGCCACCTACTACCATTCGTCGGTAAACTATGCCTCCGATGACAACGCCGACTTCATCCTTTTCATGGGCGATACGGGCAAGGCACAGCAATGGCAGGCCAGCCTTGGCATAGGCTATGCCTACAACTATGTGCCAAGCAGAAACTGGCTAATAAGCATCATGGCCATGCCCACCGTGTCGTTCGTCAACAAGATGAAGGGCTACAAATACGACTCAAAGCTGAAGGAACTTATTCTCGGCGACATTATATCCGACATCGATCTTGACGAATACATGGAAATATGGCCCACCGGCACCACCACACACAACGGCAACATCCACTTGAATGCCGATGTCCGCCTGTCGATAAGCTACAACTTCGACCCTTTCTTCGCCTGTGCCTATGGCACCTTCAACCGCTTCAGTTACAAAAACGGCAGCAACAGTGGTTCGTTCCAATCATGGTATGTAAACTCTTCCATAGGAATACGTTTCTGAAGTTGTGGCCCATTTTTTATGCACACCGAAAAACAATGTGCGCAATTTGAGAACAATTCTATTTAAAATACATTAAATAGCTTAATAATTATTCGTTTTTTCCGATATTATGTCCTATCTTTGCATTTGACAAGCTACACAAAAGGCAAAGTCAATAATGGATGAAATAATAAAAAAATAACTATATAAAATGTTTGAAAACTTAAGCGACAGACTTGAACGCTCTTTCAAAATACTAAAGGGCGAGGGAAAAATCACGGAAATCAACGTTGCAGAAACGCTGAAAGACGTAAGGAAGGCATTGCTCGATGCCGACGTAAACTACAAGGTGGCAAAAAGCTTTACCGACACCGTGAAGAAAAAGGCAATGGGCATGAACGTGCTCACGGCCGTCAAGCCAAGCCAACTCATGGTAAAGATTGTGCATGACGAACTGGCTGAGCTGATGGGAGGAAAGTCAGTACCGGTCAATCTCGAAGGCCGCCCCAGCATCATACTCATGTCGGGTCTGCAAGGTTCGGGTAAAACCACCTTCAGCGGCAAGCTGGCCAACATGCTAAAGACCAAGAACCACAAGAAGCCAATGCTCGTGGCCTGCGACGTTTATCGTCCTGCTGCCATCGAACAGCTGAAGGTGGTGGGCGAGACGGTGGGAGTGCCCGTATATTCTGAACCCGACAACAAGGATGTTGTTGAGATAGCCCACAACGCCATCAAGGAGGCTAAGGCCAAGGCGTGCGACGTTGTAATCATAGACACCGCCGGCCGACTGGCTGTTGACGAACAGATGATGAACGAGATAGCAACCCTGAAAGAGGCCGTCAACCCCAACGAGACCCTCTTTGTTGTTGACTCTATGACAGGTCAGGATGCCGTCAACACTGCCAAGGAATTCAACGACCGTCTCGATTTCGACGGCGTGGTACTGACAAAGCTCGACGGCGACACCCGAGGCGGTGCAGCCCTGTCGATACGCACGGTAGTAACCAAGCCCATCAAGTTTGTAGGAACAGGCGAGAAGATGGAAGCCATAGATGTATTCCACCCCGACCGTATGGCCGACCGCATACTTGGCATGGGCGACATTGTCAGCCTCGTTGAGCGTGCTCAGCAGCAGTTCGACGAGAAACAGGCCAAAGAGCTGGAAAAGAAAATCATGAAGAACAAGTTTGACTTCAACGACTTCATGAGCCAAATACAGCAGATAAAGAAGATGGGCAATATCAAAGACCTTGCAGCCATGATACCCGGCGTTGGCAAGGCCATCAAGGACATTGACATTGACGACAACGCCTTCAAAGGCATCGAGGCCATCATCAACAGCATGACTCCCAAAGAGCGCACACATCCCGAGATTATCAACCAAAGCCGCCGCAACCGCATTGCCAAAGGCTCTGGCACAACCATTCAGGATGTCAACCGACTGCTGAAGCAGTTTGACCAGATGCGCAAGATGATGAAGATGGTCACAGGCATGAACAGCTCGAAAATGATGCAGATGGCATCGGCAATGAAACAACGAATGAAGTAACTTTTAGAAGTACAGGAAGATAAACAATTCAAAGGAGATAAAGAAAATAAGGAGAACATACATGCAAATAATTGACGGCAAGGCCACTGCGGCCAAGATAAAGGAAGAGATAGCACAGGAAGTGGAACAGATGGTAGCAGCAGGCGGCAAAAGGCCACATCTCGCAGCCGTTCTCGTTGGCCACGACGGTGGCTCGGAGACATACGTGAAAAACAAAGTGCTTGCTTGCGAGGCCTGCGGATTCAAATCGACGCTCATCAGATACGAGGATGACATAACAGAGGCAGAACTACTCGAATGCGTCGATAAGCTCAACAACGACAGCGACGTCGATGGCTTCATTGTCCAATTGCCATTGCCAAAGCATATCGACGAACAAAAGATAATCGAGGCCATCGACTACCGAAAGGACGTTGATGGTTTCCACCCCATCAACGTGGGACGCATGGCTATAGGCCTTCCGTGCTTCATCTCGGCCACTCCCCTCGGCATCATCACCTTGCTGCGACGCTACAACATCGAGACAAGCGGTAAGAAATGCGTAGTACTCGGCCGTAGCAACATTGTGGGCAAGCCCATGGCACAGCTCATGATGCAGAAGGAATATGGCGACGCAACAGTGACAGTGTGCCACAGCCGTTCGAAAAATCTAAAGGAGGAATGTCGTGAGGCCGACATCATCATTGCAGCCATCGGTCGCCCCAACTTCGTCACGGCCGACATGGTGAAGGAAGGAGCAGTGATAGTTGACGTGGGCACCACACGTGTACCTGACACCACACGCAAGAACGGCTACCGGCTCAACGGCGATGTCGATTTCGAACATGTTGCCCCCCACTGCTCGTTCATTACTCCCGTACCCGGAGGCGTAGGTCCAATGACCATCTGTTCTCTCATGAAGAACACCCTCGCCGCCGGAAAGAAAGAATATTATAAGTGAGGAGGGAGGAGACAGAAAATATACGAATGACGAGTGAGGAACTATATGAACGCGGAAACGCGTTTCGTCGCCAAGGCAACTGGCAGCAAGCGATAAACTGCTACATTGAGGCCATCGAGCTCAATCCCGACAGCCCCGCTGTCGAGGCAAAGGCCATGCTCGACGATATCCTCAACTATTATCATAAGGACGCATACAATCCTTAACCTTAAAAATATAGGAGATAAAGGCATGAGTAAAATCAGAGGAGCCATAGTGGTTGACATGGATCGTTGCAAAGGCTGCTCACTTTGCGTGAGCGCCTGCCCACAACATGTCATCGCACTGGCAAAGAAAGTTAACAAAAGTGGCTATCCCTTCGTTGAAGTGGTCAGCCAGGAAAATTGCATCGGATGTGCATCATGTGCCATCGTATGCCCTGACGGATGCATCACTGTTTATCGTAAAAAAATGGAGGCATGACGACAATGGCAGAACAAGAAGTAACATTGATGAAAGGCAATGAAGCCATTGCCCGAGCAGCTATCAGATGCGGCGTTGACGGATTCTTCGGTTATCCTATCACACCGCAGAGTGAAATCATCGAGACTCTTGCACTCGACAAACCATGGGAAACAACAGGAATGGTAGTATTGCAGGCAGAAAGCGAAGTGGCAGCCATCAACATGGTACATGGAGCGGCAGGAGCAGGCAAGCGTGCATTCACCTCTTCGTCGAGTCCCGGCGTGGCCCTTATGCAGGAAGGCATATCCTTCATGGCCGGTTCTGAGATTCCTGGCGTAGTGGTAAATGTGCAGCGCGGCGGCCCCGGCCTCGGCACTATACAGCCCTCGCAGAGCGACTACTTCCAGGCCACCAAAGGCGGCGGCAACGGCGACTACAACGTCATTGTACTTGCTCCGGCTTCGGTGCAGGAGATGGCCGAATTTGTTGACCTCGCCTTCGAACTCGCATTCAAATACCGCAATCCGGCCATGATTCTCAGCGACGGTGTCATCGGGCAGATGATGGAGAAGGTGGTACTACCGCCTTACAAGCCACGCCGCACGGAAGAAGAGATACGCAAGGAATGTCCTTGGGCAACCATGGGACGCACAAGCAACCGACAGCCCAACATCCTCACCTCTCTCGAACTCAAGCCTGAGGCCATGGAGAAACACAACCTGCACCTTCAGGAAAAGTATCGCAAGATAGAAGAGACTGAAGTGAGGTATGAGACAATAAACTGCGACGATGCCGAATACATCATCGTGGCCTTTGGTTCGGCAGCACGCATTGCCCAAAAGGCCATTGAGTTGGCCCGTGCTGAAGGCATCAAGGTTGGCCTCTTCCGCCCCATCACACTATGGCCTTTCCCAAAGAACGAGATTCGCCAACTGGCTTGCGGAAAGAAGGGCATACTCGTGGCGGAAATCAACGCCGGACAGATGGTTGACGATGTGCGTTTGGCCATAAACGGCGAAGAACGTGTTGAATATTTCGGTCGTTTGGGTGGCATCGTGCCCGAGCCCAACGAGATTGTCGAGGCACTAAAGAACAAACTGATGTAGAATTATGGCTAACAGAGAAGAAATAATATCACCTGAGAACCTGGTATATAAGAAACCGGAATTGATGAACGATGTTCCGATGCACTATTGCCCGGGATGCAGCCACGGCGTAGTACACAAGCTCGTGGCTGAGGTAATCGAAGAGATGGGACTCGAAGAAAAGTCGGTGGGTGTATGCCCAGTAGGCTGCGCAGTGTTTGCCTATCGCTATCTTGACATCGACTGGCAAGAGGCGGCCCATGGCCGTGCCCCTGCTGTGGCCACAGCCATCAAGCGCGTATGGCCCGACCGTCTTGTATTCACCTATCAAGGCGACGGCGACCTTGCCTGCATCGGCACTGGCGAAACCATCCACGCCCTGAACCGAGGCGAAAACATCACGATAATCTTCATCAACAACGCCATCTATGGAATGACGGGAGGCCAAATGGCTCCCACCACGCTCATGGGCCAAAAGACAAGCACCTGCCCATACGGCCGTCAGGCCGACCTTCACGGCTATCCTCTGAAGATTACCGAATTGGCTGCACAGCTTGAAGGTACCTGCTACGTCACTCGCCAAAGTGTTGAGTCAGTACCAGCCATACGCAGTGCCAAGAAAGCCATCCGCAAAGCCTTCGAGGCTTCGATGGCCGGCAAAGGCAGCTCTCTCGTCGAGATTGTCTCTACATGCAACAGCGGTTGGAAGCTGTCGCCTGTACAGGCTAACGAATGGATGAAGGAACACATGTTCAAGTTCTATCCAAAGGGTGATTTGAAGGACACGTTGAAATAATGCGGAGAGAGGAATTATGGAAGGTTGAAGGTAGAGGGTAGAGATAACCAAACTGCCTGAAACCATGGGAAGAACACATCTTTATCCTCTACCTTCTACTATCTACCCTCTCAAAAAAAAGTACAACTATGAAAAAAGAAGTAATAATATCTGGATTTGGCGGCCAAGGCGTACTCTCAATGGGTAAAATTTTGGCTTATTCCGGACTTATGGAAGGCAAGGAAGTGACATGGATGCCTGCCTATGGTCCTGAACAGCGTGGTGGTACAGCCAATGTCACAGTAATAATAAGCGACGAGAAAATATCGTCGCCAATACTTAGTTCCTACGATGTGGCCGTGGTGCTCAACCAGCCATCGCTTGAAAAGTTTGAGCCTAAGGTAAAGCCGGGCGGCATCCTCATCTACGACGGCTACGGCATCTTCAATCCGCCTACACGCAAAGACATCACTGTTTATCGCATCGATGCCATGGACAAAGCCGCAGAGATGAAAAACGGCAAGGTGTTCAATATGATTGTCCTGGGCGGACTGCTGCAGGCCTGCCCCATCATCAGTTATGAAGGCGTGGAAAAGGCTCTCTACAAAACCCTGCCCGAACGCCACCACAGCCTGATACCTCTAAATATGGAGGCGCTGCACGCCGCCACACTCAACAAGATGTGAGAAACAGTCTTCCTTGGGAAACAACCCGGCATATACGCCGGCACATAGCAATACACCGCCGTGGGCAAATATGGCTACACGGCGGTATTCTTTTTGCCGCAGTTCGTCAAGGAAATCCGACACGCGTGCATACAGGTCGGGAAAACCCTCGCCGTTGGTTGCCCGCAGGTGCATGTAGTCGTTATACCACATCTGCAGCGCATCGTCCTTAATGTCGTCATAACGCTGCATCTCCCAATCGCCCATATTCATCTCCTTCAGCCTGTCGTCAACCACAGGCTCGTCAAATCCGCAATAGGCGGCCAGCTTTCTTGCCCTCGTCAGTGGCGACGAGAACACCATGTCTGGCATTCCGTCTGCAAAGATGGCGTTGAGATTGCGTTTCGTCGCCTCTGCCTCTTCTTCAAACGTGTCGGCCACTGGCACGTCGCTCCAGCCATAGCACGTACCCTTAGGTACGCCCACATGCGTGTGTCTTACCATTACAATATCCATAATAATACTATTTAACGTCAATTTTTGTGCAAAGATACAACAAAATGAGGGTAATATGTAAATTTATGGCACATTTTCAATATACTTCTATATATTTTTTGTACCTTTGCAGTCAAATGAACCGATTTTTATGAACGCAAATCTGAAACTACTGTTGTTTTGCATTTTTTTCATCATGATTCCGCTGGTGACTTACTCGGCGGACAACGAAGCGCGGCAATCCGACTCAGTCGCCGATAGTCGCAACAAGACAGATGTTTATGCAGACAACTATATACTTTTCATTACGTCCTATAACCTCGAAATACGTGGCGTAAGCGAAACGATTACAACGTTCATGCAACACTTCAACGAAGACAATCCCAACATTCAAGTCATTGTTGAGTCGATGAACTACAACGGCATGCAGAACATTGAAGAATGGAAAGCACGCATGACAGCCGCACTTGACAAATACTTCTGTAACGACAACAAGCCATTGATGATAGTCATCACAGGACGTGAGGCCACCACCATCTATTTGTCGCTCGACGACCCGCGGGCCAAATCTACCCCCATTGTCGTTGGCCGTTGCTCGTCTGACATAGTAACTATTCCCGAAGGCACCACCGACTTCAGCAGTTGGGAACCGGAATCAAAGAATCTGCGCACCGACTTCCGCCAATTCAACATCGCAGGCGGCATTGTCTCCCACTTCGATGTGGGCAAAAACATCGACATGATACGCAAATTCAACCCAAACAACGAAGGAGTAGTGTTCATCACCGACAATTCGCTCGGAGGAGTATCGCTGAAAGCCTTGTTCCGAAAATATCTCAAACACGACAAATCCTTATACACATACTTTGCCGACGGACGCCGCAGCACCTTTAAGGACTTCATCGATGGTCTTAAATCAACACCAGACAATGTGGCTCTTCTCGTAGGTTCATGGCGTTTCGACCGCGACGAGAATGTAGCCATGAGTACGTCGCCTGCCAAGTTGCGCAGCTTACGCCCCAATGTACCGGTATTCACCCTAACAGGAGCAGGCATGAACGGTTGGGCTGTTGGCGGCTGCTACCCCGATTTCCAGAATGTCGGCGACAAGCTGGCCGACATCTGTTCAGACTACCTGCGCACCAAGGAGCCACAAGGCTTGGTTTACACTTCCAACAGTTTTTATTTCGACTATGAGCGACTGGCTGATGTTGGCATCCTGAGCGAATCACTGCCTCAAGACTCACGCCTCATCAACGAGCCAAAGTCGTTCTATGAGCGACACTCCGAGGTAATAATCATCGTCATTGTACTCTTCCTCATGCTTCTTGTTGGCTTCTCCGTATCAATTTACTACGTAGTGCATCTCAACCGCATGAAGCTAATACTGCAGAAGCAGAGCCACGAGTTGGAAGTGGCCAAAGACAAGGCCGAGGAAGCCAACCGCATGAAGTCGGCATTCCTTGCAAACATGAGCCATGAAATACGCACTCCACTGAACGCCATCGTCGGCTTCTCCGAACTGCTTGTCACTCAGGATGATGCGCTCACTCCCGAGGAAAGGACCCAGTTTAAGGACATAATTAACGAGAACTCTTCACAATTGCTCAACCTTATCAACGACGTGCTCGACCTGTCGCGAATAGAAAGCGGAAAGATTGTCATGGAACTTGGAATGTGCGACATCATCAAGCTGTGCCACTCTGTTCTCGAATCGGTTAAGGTCACCTGCCGCAAGCCCATCGAGTTTGCCTTCCACTGCAACACCAAACATGTATCGTTCAGAACTGACGAGGTGCGCCTGCGTCAAGTGCTTATCAACTTGCTCACCAACGCCATCAAGTTCAGCGAGAAAGGTGTCATCTCCATCACTCTCGACATCGACAAGAATGTCAACATCGCCAAGTTTTCAGTCACCGACCAGGGCTGTGGCATAAAGAAAGAAGATGCCGACAAGGTGTTTGAACGATTTGTAAAGCTCAACCAGTTCAAGCAGGGCACCGGCTTAGGCCTGCAGATTTGCCGACAGATAGTGGAACGCCTCGGCGGAAAGATATGGCTCGACACCACCTATACCGATGGCGCCCGCTTCATCTTCATTCACCCCACAAACTGTAAGGCAACGTAAAACGACAGTTCAACAAGCAGGAACAATGCTCCGCAGCAATCGCCGGTATATCCTTGGAGCTTGCGGTTCATCATCATGTACAGGCCATAGAAGCAAAGGCATGGTATCGACACCACTATCTCCAGCCTTCCCACAGGTATGCCAAACTGTGTGACCATCAACCATCCCAATGCCGCCATCGGCAATAGCCCTAATAGGGCCATCCTTATGCCTGCCGCCATGCCATATTTCACATACACTGTCTTCGCTTTGGCTTCCTCTTCATTTCTGGCATAGGGCAAAAACATTATAATCTGCGCACTTATCATTTTGCAGAAAGGGTCGGCTGCTGCCATGGTCACAGCAAGCAACTTAGGCTCAACCCCCGACATGCTTGCAACGAGCAGTGCCAGATACATCACCAGTCCCAGCACGCCATAAGTACCTATACGAGAGTCCTTCATTATATCAAGTATTCGACTGCGACTGTTGCCGCCGCCAAAACCATCGAAGAAGTCGGTCAATCCGTCCTCGTGAAGTGCCCCCGTCATCAGCATTCTCACTGCCAGAGCAAGCATTATGGCTAAGGTAGCGCTCGTGTATTGGCTTGCCACCCAAACTGTTATTCCCATAGCTCCACCCGTTATCCAGCCTGCCAATGGCCAATATTCCACCACATGCGAATAGCACTGCTTCGGAGGTTCATACATTCGCCAGAAAGGCAGCCTCGTAAAGAATATCAACGCGGCGTATGCCGTCTGCCACCACTTGCTGTTGTCAATCGATACTCTCATCAAAAATACTTTGTTATTTTCGCATTGTCGAAATTGTTCATCTCACGAACCATGCGCACTGCACTCTCAATAATGGCGTAAGAGCACAACGCACCAGTGCCCTCGCCTAAACGAAGGCCGAGGCTCAGCAGCGGACGGGCACCCATGGCCTTCAACATCCTTGCATGGCCACTCTCGTCACCTTGATGGCCAAACACCATGTAGTCGAACGCCGAAGGATATAGTCTGACGGCGGCAAGGGCACAAGCCGACATTATGAATCCGTCAACCATAACCGTAATCTTCCTTTCAGCTCCCCTTAGCATGGCACCAATTGCGGCCACCATCTCAAAACCGCCAAAGTAGCGAATGGCATCTTCCGTTGCGGCATCGTCGCCCATTAACTTATGAAACTGTTCAACCGAACGTTTAAGCACGTCATACTTGTGACGTATTCCCTCACTGTTAAGTCCTGCCCCGGCTCCAACACATTCATCTAAGGGAATATTCTCCATCAAACTCATCCAGATGCTCGAAGGCGAGGTGTTTGCAATGCCCATCTCGCCTATGCATATTATGTTTGAGCCTTCTTCAATACACTCGTCAACGAGTTCCGCACCTGTTGCCAATGCCATGTCCATTTGTTCGGCAGTCATGGCAGGTTCATATAGGAAGTTGGCTGTGCCGTTGGCAATTTTCATGTTTCTTACTCCCTCAACAGCACTCAAGTCGTAATCAACGCCAACATCAACAATTTTCAAAGTAAACTTATGCTGACGGCAGAACATGTTCACTCCGCCTCCACCTTTAGTGAAGTTTATCATTTGCTGCCATGTCACCTCGCGTGGCGACACGCTCACTCCTTCGCGTTCCACACCGTGGTCGGCACCCAAAAGCAGGTGACAGGGGTGGGACAGTACAGGTTCGGTTGTTTGCTGTATCATGCACAGCTGCATGGCAAGTTCCTCAAGTCGTCCAAGCGAGCCTTTCGGTTTGTTCAAGTTGTCAATCTTTGCCTGTATAGTCTGGCGTAAGTCCTCCTTTGGTCGTTGTATGTCAAACTTCCTCATAAAACTTTATTTTTCAGTTCTTTAATTCTTTATTCTCACCGCTATTCCACTCACCATGAGTATCACTTCATCGGCCTTTGAGGCCACATACTGGTTCATCCAACCCTCCAAATCGGTAAACCTGCGTTGTATGGCATTCTCGCTTACACCACCACTCCCTATCTCGTTGGTCACGAAAATGAAAGTAGCGTCCTGATTGGTAAAGCTGTCAAACTCGGCCTTCAGCTGCTCCAAAGCCTCGTCAACGGTAGGCTGTTCCCATTCCGTCTTTTCCCTTGAAAAGAAGAAGTTGGTACACCAGAGCGTGATGCAGTCAACTACAACTACCCTTCCCCTCAGGTTGTGCTTGCTCAGCCATTTTTCCTCTTCAATGTTTGTCCACTGCGGTCCACGACGCTGCTGGTGTATCTTCACCCGGCGTCTGAACTCCTCGTCCCAAATGTGGGCAGTGGCAAGATACACGGGGTTGTCGCTAAGTTCCAATGCCATGCTCTCAGCCTTTTGGCTCTTTCCCGAGCGCTGTCCCCCGGTAATAAGTATGATGCGTTTCATTGCTGTTATTGGTGTTTAAACAAACATGCCGGAACCACTTGACGAGTTCCGGCATGTTCACTTAAATAAATTTATGATTACCTTGCTAAAAGATTATTCACCCTTTTCCATCTGAGCCTTCAACTGAGCGAGCACGTCGATGTCGCCGAGAGTTGTAGCAGCTGGCTGGTTTTCAATCTTAATAGTATCTTCCTTCTTGCTTGCACGAGCAGCCTTCTTGGCAGCCTTCTTCTCCTCACGCTGAGCGTCCTCGAATGTACGGCTGTGAGAAAGGATGATGCGCTTGCTGTCCTTGTTGAACTCGATAACCTTGAATGGCAGAGTCTCGCCAAGAGTAGCCTGTGTGCCGTCCTCCTTAACAAGGTGCTTAGGAGTAGCAAAGCCCTCAACGCCCTTCTCAAGCGATACTACAGCGCCCTTCTCAAGCATCTCGATAATCTTGCCCTCGTGGATGCTGCCAACGGTGTATGTTGCCTCGAACTGATCCCATGGGTTGTCTTCGAGCTGCTTGTGGCCGAGGCTCAAACGACGGTTCTCCTTGTCGATGTCGAGCACCATAACGTCGATGTCGGCACCAGCCTGTGTGAACTCTGATGGGTGCTTAACCTTCTTGGTCCAAGAGAGGTCAGAAATGTGAATCAGACCGTCAACACCTTCCTCAAGCTCAACGAATACGCCAAAGTTGGTGAAGTTGCGAACCTTTGCAGTGTGCTTGCTGCCAACAGGATACTTAACCTCGATGGCCTCCCATGGGTCCTCACGCAGCTGCTTGATGCCAAGGCTCATCTTGCGCTCCTCGCGGTCGAGTGTCAGGATGACAGCCTCTACCTCGTCGCCAACGTTCAGGAACTCCTGAGCTGAACGCAGGTGCTGGCTCCACGACATCTCTGAAACGTGAATCAAGCCTTCTACACCTGGCTGAATCTCTACGAATGCACCATAGTCGGCAATAACGACTACCTTGCCCTTTACGCGGTCGCCAACCTTGAGCTCTGCGTCGAGAGCATCCCATGGATGTGGAGTAAGCTGCTTCAGACCGAGAGCAATGCGGTTCTTCTCGTCGTTGAAGTCGAGGATCACCACGTTGATCTTCTGGTCGAGTTCAACCACCTTGTGTGGATCATCTACGCGGCCCCAAGAGAGGTCGGTGATATGGATGAGTCCGTCAACACCGCCGAGGTCAACGAATACGCCGTAAGAAGTGATGTTCTTGACAGTACCCTCAAGTATCTGTCCCTTCTCCAGCTTGCCGATAATCTCCTTCTTCTGTGCTTCAAGCTCCTGCTCGATGAGAGCCTTGTGCGAAACAACAACGTTGCGGTATTCCTGGTTGATTTTTACAACCTTGAACTCCATTGTCTTGCCTACGAACTGGTCGTAGTCACGTATTGGGTGAACGTCAATCTGGCTGCCAGGCAAGAATGCCTCGATGCCGAATACGTCAACAATCATACCACCCTTAGTGCGGCACTTGATGTAACCCTGGATAACCTCCTGGTTGTCGAGGGCTGCATTGACGCGCTCCCAACTCTTGCTGAGGCGTGCCTTCTTGTGTGAAAGAATCAGCTGACCCTTTCTGTCTTCCTGATTTTCTACGTAAACCTCTACCTTGTCGCCTACCTTAAGGTCTGGGTTGTAGCGGAATTCGCTTGCAGGGATGATACCATCGCTCTTATAGCCGATGTTTACGATAACCTCTTTCTTGTCGCAAGAGATTACTGTACCCTCGGTCACCTGATGCTCGCTGACCTTGTTGAGGGTTTCGTTGTAAGCTTTGTCAAGCTCTTCTTTGCTGACGTTGGCAGCAGAGCCATTTTCAAACTCGTCCCAATTGAAGTCGTCCAATGGCTTGACGTTTTTTGTTAATTCTGACATAATTAAATTTAAATTGTTTTTTTACGAATAAAGTTAGACTTTATGTTACCTGTTTTGTCGGTCAATGACCAACTTTTTTCAAAATCGGCTGCAAAGGTACTGATTTTCATTCAGATAAGAACCACCAAACCCAACTTATTTCCTTAGTTTTAATTATTTTTAACTTACAGCCTTGCTTCTGTCATCTCTCTGCCCTCATGGGATTCTCAAGAAAATCCTTATAGGCGAGGCGGATGCCATCTTCAAGTTCGGTTTTATAGGTCCAACCCAGACGTGTGGCTTTCGACACGTCGAGGAGTTTGCGGGGAGTGCCGTTTGGACGGGTTGTGTCCCACTTTATCTCGCCTTCATATCCCACCACTTTTGCCACCAGTTCGGTAAGGGCCTTGATGGTAAGCTCCTTGCCGGTGCCGGCATTGACGGTTTCGTTGCCGCTATAGTTGTTCATAAGGAACACGCAAAGGTTGGCAAGGTCGTCAACATACAGGAATTCGCGCAGCGGACTGCCGTCGCCCCAACAAGTCACCTCAGTCAGTCCAGCCTCTTTGGCCTCGTGGAAGCGACGGATAAGGGCGGGAAGCACATGGCTGTGCTCAGGATGATAGTTGTCGTTGGGACCGTAGAGATTGGTGGGCATCACGCTGATATAGTCGGTGCCGTACTGGCGGTTGAGATACTCGCAGTATTTCAATCCGCTTATCTTGGCAAGGGCGTATGCCTCGTTGGTCTGCTCAAGTTCTGACGTCAGCAGGCATGACTCAGGCATGGGCTGTGGAGCCATGCGAGGATATATGCACGAAGAGCCAAGAAACTCCAACTTCTTGCATCCATTTTTCCATGCGCTGTGGATGACGTTCATTTCCAGTGTCATGTTGTCGTACATGAAATCGGCCAAAGCCGACTGGTTTGCAATGATGCCGCCCACCTTGGCGGCGGCCAGGAACACATATTCGGGTTTTTCCTCTGCAAAGAACTTCTCCACCTCGTCCTGACGAGTAAGGTCAAGTTCCTTATGAGTGCGTGTTATGATGTTGGTGTAGCCCTGTCGCTGCAATTCCCTTACTATGGCACTGCCTACCATTCCACGATGGCCTGCAACGAATATCTTTGAATCTTTTTCCATTATTATTATTAATAAGGTGTCGTGGAGTTAAGACACAACTATTTTACTATTCCCTTTTCCAAATACTCAGCCAGGTTCATTCGTACATGGTCGGAAGCACACTCGACGGCCACCTTAGCCATGTCGCTTTCCACCATTATCTTTACAAGCTGCTCGAAGCTGGTTTTCGATGGGTTCCAACCCAGTTCTCTACGTGCTTTGGTAGGGTCGCCCCAAAGGTTGACCACGTCGGTGGGACGATAGAAGTCCTTGCTGACGGCCACGAGTGTGCGGCCCGTTTTTACGTCGATGCCCTTCTCGTTTACGCCTTCACCTTCCCAACGCAGCTCGATGCCAACATACTTAAATGCCAAGGTGGCAAACTCGCGTACTGTATGCTGAACGCCGGTGGCAATGACGAAGTCTTCTGGGGTTGAGTGCTGAAGTATCAGCCACATGCACTCTACATAGTCTTTGGCATAGCCCCAGTCGCGCAGCGAGTCGAGGTTGCCCAAGTAGAGGCAGTCCTGCTTGCCCTGTGCAATGCGTGCAGCGGCGAGAGTTATCTTGCGCGTTACGAAGGTCTCGCCACGGCGTTCGCTCTCGTGGTTGAACAATATGCCCGAACAGCAAAACATGTTGTATGCCTCACGGTATTCCTTCACTATCCAGTAGCCATAGAGCTTGGCCACGGCGTATGGACTGTAGGGGTGGAACGGTGTCTTCTCGTTTTGAGGCACTTCCTCCACCTTTCCGTAAAGCTCGGAGGTGGAAGCCTGATATATACGACACGTATCCTTCAGACCAAGCTGACGCACGGCTTCAAGCACGCGCAGCACGCCAGTGGCATCGACGTCGGCCGTAAACTCCGGCGAGTCGAAGCTGACCTGCACATGACTCTGCGCAGCCAGATTATATATTTCGTCGGGACGCACCTTGCCTATCACGCCCAGTATGCTCATCGAGTCGCCAAGGTCGGCATAGTGGAGATGGAAATTCTGACGACCTTCGAGATGTGCGATGCGCTCGCGGTAGTCAACTGACGAACGGCGGATGGTGCCATGCACGTCATATCCTTTTTCCAACAAAAACTCTGCCAAATAAGAACCGTCTTGGCCGGTGATGCCTGTTATCAATGCTTTTTTCATATATTGTGTAATTTTTTTAAAATCTATTCAGTGTTGTTACACTACTCAAAATTCCATTCAAATCGCTCGATGTCTTCTTCTATCAGAGGGTTGCCCTGCTGCACCTCAATAAAGGTGAGGCGGGTGATGGCCTTTAGCGTATGGCGATGCTCTACAGGTATGACAACGGTGTCGCCTGCCTTTACATGTCGCGATACGCCGTCGAGAACAAATATGCCCTCGCCTTCAACAAATGTCCACACCTCAGAACGATGGTGGTGAAGCTGGTACGACAGGCTCTTGCCTGGTAGCACCGTGAGCGACTTTGTCAGCGAGTGGCAGCCGTCGGCATAGCGGGTGTCGTCGAGCACGCGGTAGGTGCCCCAGCGACGCTCTTCATACATTGGGCGTGGCGTGAGGTTCTCTACATATTTCTTTATGTTCTCGGTTTCCTTCTTGGCACAAACGAGTATGCCGTCGGGACAGGCGGCAACTACAACGTCGGTAAGTCCATCTACGAAGATGGGGTGCTGAAGTTCGTTGATGACATGGGTGTTGACACATTTTGGGCCTATCACGGCATTGCCAATGGTAGGCTTGTGCAGCTCGTCGGTGAGAGTGTTCCATGTGCCAAGGTCCTTCCATTCGCACGACGTTGGGACTACTGCCACCGACTCGGCTTTTTCGGCCACCTCATAGTCGAAGCTGATGCGCGGGAATTCGGCATAGCGCGAGCGTACTTCAGTGAACGACATTCCACTGCCTATGTTCATGTATTTTCCAACTATCTTCATCATATATCCCAGACGGAAGGCGAAAACACCGCCATTCCAGTAAGCATTCTGCTTCAGCAGCTCCTCGGCCACTGCCACAGTTGGCTTCTCGGTGAATCGCTCCACCTTGACCACCTCGCTGCCTTCGCCGGCTACGGGCACGATATATCCATATTTTGCCGATGGGTAGGTGGGCTTTACCCCCATGAGGACGAGGTCGGCTTCGGCATCGTCAACAACCTTCACCATACGGGCTATTGCATGGAAGTAGTCCATGCCCGTATATGGGTCGCAAGGCATCACCACAACCACTTCGTCGTCGCTGCATTTCTTCTCAAGATGCAGATAGGTGGAAGCCAAGGCTATAGCGGGGAACGTGTCGCGGCGCTCAGGTTCGGTAACCACCGACACCTTGTCGCCAAGTTGGTTGGTGATGATGTCGAGCTGGCTGGCGTTGGTGGCCAGCGTAATGTTGTCGGTAAGGCGGGCCTCCCTAACCTGACGTATCACACGTTGAATCATCGATTCCATAGTGCCGTCTTCACGTTCGAGCAAAGGAAGGAACTGCTTGCTTCTGGCGCTGTTGGAGAGGGGCCATAGGCGTGTGCCTGAGCCTCCTGACAATAAAATTAGTTGCATTGTAAATATGAATTTAAATTATTGACAAAACATGTTTTATTTTTAATCGGGGGCAAAATTACACATTATTTTCCACATGTGCAAGAAAAACGGCAAAAATATGAAGAAAAGAGCAAAAGGAGTTAAATATCATTATAATTCTATGGATAGTCTTGGATTATTGGGAATTTATTGATAACTTCGCCGCAATTTAAAAACAAAAAAGCAAAAAGATGAGAAAATTAGCATTAATGACTTTGTCGGCTGTAGTATGCCTCACAGCATGCGCACAAGACGTGAAATTCAAAGTTACGGGCGTTCTGCCCGACACTGTTAAGACAGTGGTAGTAATCGTTAACGGCAACCAGAAGGCACCTGTGGCAAAGGCTGCAGTAAGCAATGGAAAGTTTGCCATCGAAGGCAGCGCACCTAAGGATGCCATTCTTGGCATCGGCTATCAGCAGGAGCGTGGACTGCGCTACGTCTCGGCACTTAACGACGGCGAGCCTATCGACATTCAACTGGTTGACGACTGCTCGGTAAAAGGCTCGAAGCTGAACAACGAGTTTGGCGAGTTACAGGCAAAAAGCAACGTCATGATGACAGCTAAGCCGCTGATTGACGAGTGGCAGAAAGTAAGGAAAGACGAGTCTGAGGCCGGCAAGGCAAAGGCCAAGGAACTGATGGACAAGATAAACGCCATGATGGAGGAAGCCGACAACATGAAGCTGGCCTATATCAAGGCTCACAAGGACGACGTCACTCCAGCCATGCTGATGAAAGACATGTACTACATGTTTGATTATAAGGAGCTTGTTGACTACATCAACTCTGGTGCTGCTTGGGTCAACCACCCGATGATGGAGCCTGTAAAGAAGCAGGTGGCCGCCATGGGCAAGCGTCAGCCTGGAGTGATGTTCACCGACCTTGAGATGAACGACACCGAGGGCAAGCCTGCCAAGCTGAGCGACTGGGTTGGCAAGGGCAACTATGTGCTCGTTGACTTCTGGGCAAGCTGGTGTGGCCCATGCCGTGCCGAGATGCCTAATGTTGTGAAGGCCTATCAGACCTACAAGGACAAGGGCTTCGACGTGGTTGGCGTGAGCTTCGACCAAAAGGCCGACGCATGGAAAGGCGCAATTGCCTCGCTCAAGTTGGAATGGCACAACATTTCAGACCTGAAGGGTTGGGAGTGTGCCGCAGCACCTGCTTACGGCATCAACGGCATCCCGTCAAACATACTCGTAGGTCCTGACGGCAAAATCGTTGCCTGCGACCTTCGCGGAGAAGCTCTGCTGAACAAGCTGGCTGAGGTGTATAAGTAATAAGAAGGTAGAGGATAGAAGGTAGAGGGTAGAGATTACCAAATTGCTTAATACTACCTCAAATCCAAGCTATAACATTTCTCTACCTTCTACCCTCTACCTTCTACCCTCTAAACAACTCTCTACCCTTACCACTTCCTTCGTCGTGGCAGTAATTCGGCATTTCTCGCTCGTCCGCTCTCCCACAAGCCAAACTATTGTTCCTTTGGCATCTTCTACTACAAGTTGACGACGGCGTTCAAAATAGTTTTTCTTACGGTCGGTTAGATAGTCGCTCACCAACTTTGAACCTTTCATGCCAAAGGGCGTGAAACGGTCGCCATCGTGCCATGGCCTCAACGTCAGTGGAAAGGTTAAGGTGGCGGCATCGAGAGTGGCTACATCCGGCGACTTCGCAATGGCGGAGTCGGCATTCGACGTTGGCTTCACCTCAACCCTAATGCGGCCTTCGCCAAACATATACACTCCCTCGACAGGCATACGCAAAGGCTGCGGCAACACTACTGACGAAGCTACAAGCAGACGCGACTTCTCGGCTGCAATGTCGTGGGTGGCCGATGATATCGCCTTGCCCTTGGTGCCGTTCTCCATCATCTGAAACACCACATCCGACTGCTGCGGAGTGAAGCCGTAGGAGCTGCAGATGTGATGGAGCACATACCGCGGCGCAGGCAGTTGACGCAACTTTTCAGTGTCTATTACATCGATGCCGTCGGCACCAACCTCTACCACCTGCTTTGTAATCATGTCCAAAGCCCAATCCACTATCTCGCCCGCCTCCTGCAAATGGCGTGCCGTGGCGTTGATGCAGCGTGAGGCACTGGGATTGATGGTGTGGAGCAGCGGTATCACCTCAAGGCGAAACTTGTTGCGCGTAGCGTCGGTTTCAAGGTTGGTGCTGTCGGTCACGTAGTCCTGATGCCGCAGCAGCAGATAGTTCTCAATGTCGCGGCGTGACATGTTGAGCAGCGGACGCAGTATGTGGCCATTCACCGCTCGTATGCCTGCCATGCCGTTTAGCCCTGTACCCCGTGTAAGGTTCATCAGCACCGTCTCAACATTGTCGTCGCTGTGATGTGCCACGACAATGGCCTCGGCACCTATGTCGCGCCGCAGGTTTTCGAAGTATGCATAGCGCAGGTTGCGTGCTGCGGTCTCAATGCTCTGCTTGTGCAGTTCGGCATACTCGCGCGTGTCGAAATGTACGCGATGCAGCTTTATGCCCATTCTACCACAAAGCCCTGCCACAAACTCCTCGTCACGGTCGGCCTCACTGCCACGCAAATGGAAATTGCAGTGTACTGCCTCCACCTTATATCCCTCGTCGTGCATCATCAGCAGCAGTGCCACACTGTCGGCTCCGCCGCTGACGGCCACGAGATAAGTCTTCTCCTTATTTAATATTTCCTTGTTGAGCACTGCTTCCTTCAACTCCTTTTATTCAACATACAACACCAGTCCCTTCAGATATTCACCTTCTGGATGGAAAATGTTTATGGGATGGTCGGCTGGCTGGTGGAGCTGATGCAGTATGCGCACCTTGCGGCCGGCCAAGGCAGCCGCCGTAAACACGGCGTTGCGGAAATTGTCCTTCGTCACCACCTGCGAGCAGGAGAAGGTGAAGAGTATGCCGCCACGCTGTATCTTCTCAAAGGCCTTGAGATTGAGGCGTGTATAGCCTTTCAGGGCATTGTGAAGCGCACCACGGTGCTTGGCGAAAGCCGGAGGGTCGAGTATTATCAGGTCGTAACGGTCGCCCATGCGGTCGAGATATTTGAAAGCATCCTCGCAATAGGCCTCGTGGCGGTTGTCGCCCGGGAAGTTCATGTTTACATTGCGTGTGGTAAGCTCGATGGCCTTGGCGCTGCTGTCAACCGAATGAACCAGCTCTGCCCCGCCACGCATGGCATAAAACGAGAAGCCACCCGTGTAGCAGAACATGTTGAGCACCTTCTTGCCGCGTGCGAAATGTTCGAGCAGCGAACGGTTTTCGCGCTGATCGACAAAGAAGCCCGTCTTCTGGCCCTTGAGCCAATCGACGTGAAACTTCAGTCCATTCTCCATGGCCACGTTGTCGTCGCTGCCTCCTATGATAAATCCGTCTTCCTGCCCTAACTCAGCCTTGTATGGCAGTGTCGTTTCGCTCTTGTAATAAACATTGCTGATGCGGCTGCCTGCCACCTCCACGAGGCAGCGGGCTATGGCCATGCGTTCTTGATGAATGCCCACGCTGTGAGCCTGCATCACTGCCGTGTCGCCATAGACGTCGATGACGAGCCCCGGTATGTTGTCGCCTTCGCCGTGAACAAGGCGGTAGGTGTTGTTATGGGGATCATCTACTATGCCTATCGAGCGCCTCATGTCAAAGGCCGACTGCAGTCGGCTCTTCCAGAAGTCGTCGTCAATCAGTACGTCGCTGAACGAAAGCACCCTCACGGCAATTGACCCTATCTGATAGTGTCCCACGGCAATAAACTCGCCGCCGGCCGTTATCACCCTCACCGTTTCGCCTTCGGCAAGGTCGCCGTCGGCACGTTGTATTGCACCAGAGAAAATCCAAGGGTGGAAGCGTTTGAGGCTTTCTTCCTTACCCTTTTTTAGATACACATTCTTGTACATTGTCTTCTTGTCTTATCAGTTTATAATCACCTGTCTGCTCCAGTCGTTGCAGCTCATCGTATATCTTTATGCAGCTCCAAGCGTCGGTAGCGGCATACACCTTCTGCTTGTCCGACAGGATGTCGGCCTCCCAGTTGGTCAGTCGCTGACTCTTGCTTATCTTCGCTCCGAAGAAGTTGGCATAGATTTTCTGCAGGCTAAGGTCTTCAATGCCTATCTCCTTGACGTGCTTCTGAAGGTCGAAGAAGCTGCCTGGCTTAAACTGCCCCAGCTTGGCAAGGGCCGAGATGTCGTCGTGGAGCGACAGGCCCACCTTGAGTATCGTCTCGTCTTCGAGCAACTGCTTCACCGGTTCGCACAGCTTGAGGTGGTTTAGCCTGAACAGGAAACACACCTCACGCGACGACACCTGAAGCAAGGCCACCTTGTAGTTGATGCCACGGCGGAACGAAGGCCTCGTCTCGGTGTCAACGCCAAGAAGGTCCTGCGACAGCAGATAATCGACAGCCTTGCGGGCTTCCGACTCCGACACCACAACCACTATCCTGCCCTCGAAAACGGCAGGCGGCAAAGCGGCTATTTTTGCCTTGTCATACTTGTCGAATAATAGTTTTTCCATCACTTTTGTTATTTCGAGATGCAAAAATACAAAAAAATTGGGAGTTTATGGTAATTTCTGACTTTTTTCAGTTACTTTTGCACAAGTTTTTATATAACACGACCAAAAATGGTAAAGAAAAAGAAGATAAACAACAATAAATCGCTTACAGAGGTGTTGGGCTTTGACTTTCTGCAAAACGAGAAGTTCAACTTTGTTTTGGGCCTTGTACTGCTCGCCATCGCCATCTGCCTCGTCATCTCGTTCGTGTCGTTCCTCAACACAGGAAGCGTTGACCAAAGCATGATAGAATCGGCACGCGAGGGAGAGATAATGAACCAAAAGGGAGAGTTTACCAACAAGTGCGGATCGATAGGCGCATACGTGTCCTACTTCTTCGTCAAGCAATGCTTCGGGCTCTCGGCCTTTGTCATACCACTGTTCCTCATCATGGTGTCGCTAAAACTCATGAGGGTGTATGAGATAAGCATACTGAAGTGGTTTATGACCTCGGCGGTGATAATGGTATGGTCGAGCATCACACTGGCCAACTTCCTCTCGCCACTGTTCATCGACAGCTTCTACAATCCAGGAGGCGACCACGGCATATACGTATGCCAGTGGACGGAGAATCTTGTGGGCGCACCTGGACTGACGGCGGCCTTGACCATCATTGCCATTGCCTTCCTGACATACATCAGCGCCGAAACGATTTACATCATACGCAAGATGCTCAACCCCGTGAAGTTCTTTACCGACAGGGTGAAGTTTGAGGTGACCAACGAAAAGGAACACAACGACAAGGGACAGCCAATGGAAACAATGGAAGACCCGACGGTGTTCGACAATCCCGAAACGCAGACTGTGGAGTTTGCCGTCAACAGCGACGCTCATATTATAAATAATGTGGAAACTGACAGCGAACCTCTCGTCGCCGAACCGACACCAAAGAAGAACAAGGTTAAGCGCGACGACGACGAACCGATAGAAATGGAGATAAAAGCCGCAAAAGACGAGGAGAAGGCCGGACAGAAAGAACTCGTGACCGTGGGCGACAGGGAAATGGCGCCATACGACCCCAAGCTCGACCTTGAAAACTATCACTACCCCACCCTCGACCTGCTGAAGAAATACGAGAACGACGGCAAGCCTTATATCGACATGAGCGAACAAACCGCCAACAAGAACCGCATCATCGAGGTGCTGCGCAACTTTGGAGTCGAGATAAGCAGCATAAAGGCCACCGTGGGCCCAACCATCACGCTCTACGAGATAACGCCGGCACAAGGAGTGCGCATAGCCAAGATACGCAACCTGGAAGACGACATAGCCCTCTCGCTCTCGGCATTGGGCATACGCATCATCGCACCTATACCCGGCAAGGGCACCATAGGTATAGAGGTGCCTAACGCCAAGCCAAACATTGTGTCGATGGAGTCGATACTCAACTCGAAGAAGTTCCAGGAGTCGCAGATGGAACTGCCTTGCGCCATAGGCAAGACCATCACCAACGAGGTGTTTATGTTTGACCTTGCAAAAATACCACACCTGCTCGTAGCCGGAGCCACAGGACAGGGAAAGTCGGTGGGCCTGAACGCCATCATCACCTCGCTGCTCTACAAAAAGCATCCCGCCGAACTGAAGATAGTGCTCATCGACCCGAAGAAGGTGGAATTCAGCATCTACGGCCCTATAGCCAACCACTTCCTCGCCAAAGTGCCCGACGAAGAGGCCGAACCCATCATTACCGACGTGACCAAGGTGGTGAGAACACTCAACAGCCTCTGCAAGGAGATGGACACACGCTACGACCTGCTGAAGGCTGCCGGGGCACGCAACGTGAAGGAATACAACAAGAAGTTCATTTCACGACAGCTAAACCCCGAAAACGGACACCGCTTCATGCCTTACATCGTGGTGGTGATAGACGAGTTTGGCGACCTCATAATGACCGCTGGCAAGGAGATAGAACTGCCAATAGCCCGTATAGCTCAGCTGGCGCGCGCCGTGGGCATTCACATGATAATAGCCACACAGCGACCCACCACAACCATCATCACGGGCAACATAAAGGCCAACTTCCCCGGACGCATTGCCTTCAAGGTGAGCGCAATGATTGACTCGAAGACAATTCTCGACCGTCCGGGCGCCAACCAGCTGATAGGACGAGGCGACATGCTGTTCCTCAACGGCAACGAGCCGGTGCGAGTGCAGTGTGCCTTCGTCGATACGCCCGAGGTGGAACGCATCAACATGTTCATAGCACAGCAACAGGGATACGTGACGCCGTTCGAGCTGCCCGAACCCGACATGGGCGACGGCGACGTAAGTGCCGCCAACGATGTTGACATGCAGCACCTCGATCCGCTGTTTGAAGACACGGCACGACTGATAGTGACAAGCCAGTCGGGCTCCACCAGCCTCATACAGCGCAAGTTCTCAATAGGCTACAACCGCGCCGGACGCATAATGGACCAGATGGAGAAGGCTGGCATAGTGGGAGCGGCAAGCGGCAGCAAGCCACGCGAGGTGCTCATACAGGACGAGGTGAGCCTTAACAACCTTTTAAGCAACTACAGATAACGACAATGAAAAGAACATTATTCACCTTAGCCGTCATGCTGCTCACCATGGCAGCATTTGCACAGACGGCGAGAGAAGTGCTCGACAAGACGGCTGCCGCCCTGAGCAACAAGGGCGGAGTGACGGCAAACTTCAGCATAAGGAACGGCGTGTCGGGCAGCATTAAAATAAAGGGACGGAAGTTTCAGGCCACAACGCCGCAGGGCATCGTATGGTTTGACGGAAAGACCCAATGGACCTACGTGAAGCAGAACAACGAAGTGAACGTGAGCAACCCCACCGAAGCCGAACTGCAGGCCATCAACCCCTACAACTTTGTATATATGTACAAAAAGGGCTACAAGGCAGAGCTGAAGGACGTGGGCAAGCTCTATCAGGTGTATCTTGTGGCCACCGACAAGGCGAAAGGCATACAGGAACTGTTTGTACGCGTTGACAAGCAAACCTTCACGCCGCAGATTCTGTCGATGCGCCAAGGCACGCAATGGACCACCATCACCGTCAGCAATGTCAAGAAGACGAACATTGCCGACTCGGCGTTTACATTTCCGGCAAAAGATTATCCACAAGCAGAAATAGTTGACTTAAGATGAACAAATTGAGACTTTTCTTCATGTTGCGCCGCAACATGAAACTCAGCAACCGACGTCACCCCATGTTCGAACAGAACAAGGTGGCCGTCGTCTTTACTGCCATTGGCGTGGCCTTCATGTCGATTTATCTCATTGCCCTCGGCACCATGCTTGGCTGGGGCGCGCGCGGAGGCGACGAAGGGCTGATATTCGCCATGCTGCCCTTGTTCCTCCTGCTCGACTTCTTCATGCGCTTTGGCGGCCAGCAGCTGCCATCGCTGCTCATCAAGCCTTATCTGCTGATGCCCATACGCAAGGCTGACATCACCGACTGCTTCATAGTCATGTCGATGCTCAGCTCGTTCAATCTGCTGTGGCTGCTTCTGCTCGTGCCCTACTTCTTCCTGGTGTGCTGCGGCGGTCTGCCCCTTGCCTCCACTATAGCCATGCTGATAGTGTGCGAGTGGCTCATCGTAATCAACGCCCTGTGGTACATGCTTGTGCGTACGCTGGTCAACCAGTCGTTATGGTGGGTGGCAATGCCTATAGCGTGCTATGCACTGCCCATGACGCCACTGCTCATAATGGGTCCCGAAAAAGGGTTTGAGTCCATAATAGAGTTCTGCTACGACAATCTCTATACGCTGCCTGCCATAGTGGTATATGCTGTCGTTACCATAGTGTTGTTTGCAATCAACAGCCGCCTGCAGAAGCGACTGGCCACGGCCGAGGTGGCCGCCGACGAGAAGAAGGAGGTGGGGAACACGACAAAGATGACGTTCCTCGACCGATATGGCCTGACAGGCGAATACCTGAAACTTGAAATAAAAAGCGCAATGAGAAACAAGGCGCTGCGCCAACGCTACATACAAGGTCTGGCAATCATCACCATGCTTTCGCTCATACTCGCCTTCACCGACACGTATGACGGCATGATAGCCGTCAACCTCTGGTGCCTTTACTGCTTCGTATTCTTCGGAGCGGTCAACCTGGTTAAGATAATGGGGCCTGAGGGCAACTACATCGACCTCTTGATGACCCATAAGGAAAACATCTACAAGATACTCAAGGCAAAATACTATTTCTTCTGTGCCGTGCTGGTCCTGCCCACTGTGCTGCTCCTGCCACCGGTGTTGTCAGGCAGATTCTCGCCAATCATGATATTGGCCTATCTGCTAATAACCATGGGCTTGGCCTATTTCATGCTGTTCCAGTTGGCCGTGTACAACAAAGGCTCGCTGCCGCTCAACGAGAAGATAACGTCGAAAGGCAACTTCGAGAACTCGTTGCAGCTCGTGATAGAACTGGTGGTATTCTTTGTTCCTGTGGCCATCGCCGTAACCCTGATTACCCTCTTCGGCGAAACCATCGGCTACTCGATAGTAGCGGCCATAGGCCTTGGCTTCACCGCAACCCACAACATCTGGCTGCGCAACATCTACCACCGGTTCATGCAAAGGAGATACGAAAACATTGAAGGCTTTCACGCCACAAGATAAACAACTTTTTTATTATGCATTTCACAGGTATATTCATAGCTATAGGAACATTTCTTATAATTGGGGTGTTCCACCCTATCGTCATAAAGTGCGAATACTACTTCGGCACAAGCCAGTGGTGGGTGTTTTTGGTTTGCGGCCTGGCCGCAGTCATTGCAGCCCTGTTTGTCGAAGACGTCATGACCTCGGCATTGCTCGGTGTGTTTGGTGCATCGTGCCTATGGTCGATAGGCGAACTGTTTGAACAGAAGAAGAGAGTGGAGAAAGGGTGGTTTCCGAAAAAACCAAAACGTAAGTGAAAACCATATTAATACTCGTTGGCAAGACCAACGACAAGCACTTTCAGGCCGGCATCGACGACTATGCAGAACGCATAGCCCACTACATGCCGTTTGACATTGTAACCATTCCCGAACTGAGAAACACCAAGAACCTGAGCGAGGAACAGCAGAAGACAGCCGAAGGCGAACTGATATTGCGACAACTCCAGCCTTCCGACACCGTAGTGCTGCTCGACGAGCACGGCAAGGAGATGCGCAGCGTGGAATATGCCCGATGGCTGCAACAACGGTCGATGAACGCACGCCGACTGGTGTTCGTCATTGGAGGCCCCTACGGCTTTTCGCCTGCCGTATATTCGCGTGCCGACGAGAAACTGTCGCTTTCGCTCATGACCTTTTCACACCAAATGGTTCGCCTTATATTCACCGAACAGCTCTATAGGGCGTGTACGATAATAAAAGGCGAACCATATCATCACGAGTGAACAACTTGTCAACTCATCAACTCATCAACTTTACCTTGCCAAGAATTTGTCACCCGACTGCTTAATCAGCTCCTTGGCATATCGTGTAGGATAGCCTGGACGTGAGGGACGGTCGCCAATGCCATACTTCGACAGCTTGAACGAGCCGTCAGGATTTTCAGGCTTCACCACCATGTCGTTGTACTTTACAATGAGGTAGGTAGCCAACTGACGCCAACGGGCAATCATCTCGTCACCCTTCTTGCACGAATAGTCGTTAAGATACTTGGCTGCCTCGGCCGGGGTCATCTGCTGCGCCTTTGCCTCAACCTCAGCTTGGAGCGCGAGATAAGAGTTGTCGAGCGAGTCGCGCACCTGCTCAAGGCTCGGGAACATCTGGGCATAACGCGGATATACCATGTTGCTCACCCAGTTGCACACCCAGAAGGCATTGTCCATGCTGAACGTTACGGCATCGGCTCCAGGAGTGTCGAAGCAGGTAGGAATCTTGGTAGCCGAGCAATACACGGGGGTATAGCACACCATGTTGGCATCGTCGTTGCCAAACCACAGCACACCGCCAATTTCCCTTGGAAGCCACGAACGCATCTGGCTTACATATACAAAGCCCGACTGCTGAGTGCTGACAGGACGCTCGTTGAAGTAAGTCTTGCCGTCAACCTCGTAGCGCAACGGTGTAGGACGATAAGGCATCTCCCACAAACCACCGCCAATGTCGCCGTCGAGAGCAAAAGGAGTTCCCTCGTAGTGGTCGCGCATGGCCATCTCAAGGTCCTTGACGCTGAGCTTGCGGTTGGGCACAATCCACAAAGGCATTGGCTTGGCGTCGGCAACAATGCCTGCCGCATAGTCAACATAGTCGTTCATATAGTCGCAATACTTGTTGAAGAAGGTCCACACACGTGCCTCGCAGAAGCGGCGGCCACCAAAGTCTGGGGCGGCATAAACGTCGCAGAAGCTGAAGTCGGCGTCCTTGCCCGTAAACCAGCCCTTCTCGCGTGCAAACTTCACCACATTCTTCGATGCAATGCAGTTGTCCTTGTCCTTAATGTTAAATGTGCGTATGCGGCTTTGGTTGGCGTGGGCGCAGATGGCATCGTCGGGCACACGGAGCGCCACCCACACAACTCCCTTACTGCCTGCACCGCAACCCATCATCTCCATTATCCAAGCCTCGTTGGGGTCGCAGATGGTGAAAGTCTCGCCGCCGCTGTTGTAGCCATAAGTCTCGGCAAGAGTGGTCATCACCTTAATGGCCTCACGTGCCGTCTTCGAACGCTGCAGGCCAATGTAGATGAGCGAGCCATAGTCGAGGATGCCGGTCGAATCAACCATTTCCTCACGTCCACCAAAGGTGGTCTCTCCAATGGTAACCTGCCACTCGTTGATGTTTCCCACCACATTATAAGTCTCAGGAGCCTCTGGTATCTCACCGTAATAGCGGTTTGAATCCCAATCAACAATGCGCCTCATCTCGCCCTTGGCATGCTTGGCGGCGGGATAGTGGCACAACGGTTGAAACATGCCATAGTCGTCGGCACTGTAGGTACACATCACCGAGCCATCGACCGAGGCTTTCTTTCCAACAATGTAGTTGGTACATGCCATGGCGTATGTTCCAGCCATAAGCACAATTGAAAGTAGAGTTTTTCTTCTCATAATACCTTATTTATATATAACTGCGACAAAGGTACAACAAAAACCGAGAATAACAAAACAAAAAGTGCAAAAGTTGCGCAAATTTACCATTTTGCGCAATAGAGGCAATTAGTATAGAATTTTTAACATTTCAAATCTCTTTGATTATCAACAACTTGCGAAAAAGTTACAGAAAGGGCATAAAAAAAACTATAAAAAAATGAACGACATTTCAAAAAAATAGCTACCTTTGCATCGTTTTAATAAACAAATGATTGTTTTACAGATTTAAAAGCAGAGAAAAAATGAAAAAATTAGTATTCGTATTCGTAGCATTCGTAGCAGTATCTTTCGCTTCTTGTGGTAACAAGACCAATCAGGCTGCTCCCGTAGATTCTGATTCTGTAGTTGCCGTTGATAGCGCAGCTGTTGATAGCGCCGCTTGCGATAGCGCTGCTTGTGATAGCGCTGCTGCCGAGTAATCAGCTTCGAATTGAGAGAAAAAAAAGAAGACGGTTGGAAACGACGGTCTTCTTTTTTTTTGCGTATCAAACACAAACAATCACAAAAGAAACCAACAGGAAGAGATTGTTCCTGCTGGCCTTTCGGATGTGGATTGGCCTGTTCCTGCCAGCCCTCGGAATGCGGCTTGACCTATTCCTGCTGGCCCTCGGAATGCGGCTTGACGGTTACCTTGACTTTGGAGATACGATGGGACTCCATCTTCATCACTTCGAACACGAAGTCTCCATATTCGATCCGCTCCTTGAGTTGCGGAAACTCCCCCTTGATCTCCAACAACAAACCGGCCAGCGTATCTGCATCGCCTTCAACCTCCTCGAAGGGACGGTCCTCGATATTCAATACCTTATAGAAATCGCTGAGCAACACCTTTCCTTCA
>JAQXRI010000141.1 GCA_029218445.1 Prevotellaceae bacterium
CCCAAACTTCCAATCATCGCATTGACGGCAAACGCTTTCAGCAGCGACCGTGAGCAGGCTTTTGAGGCTGGATGCGACGATTTACTCTCCAAGCCAGTCAACTCGGAGCTTTGTCTTGAGACAATGGCGAAATACTTTAAGGATTAAGAATTATGTATAAAAAATAAAGTTCGTTGCTGCTTATGGTTTGCAGCAACGAACTTTTTTATGTTATAAACTTGTCAACTTGTCAACTTGTCAACTTGTCAACTTGTCAACTTGTCAACTCGTCAAATTGTCAACTCGTCAACTTGTCAACTCGTCAACTTGCAACTTATTTCATCAGTTCCTTCACAGCTCTTTCCAGCTGGCGGTCGTAGCCGTTGACGTAGTCCTCAGGAGTGTTATAAACCTCAACATCGGGCTTTAGTGTCGTGTTCTCGCCGTAAACACCTTGCATACTGCGGCAGCCAACCTGCGGAATGCCGAACACGAGGGAACGGTCCATCAGTGTCTCCCACCATACGGCAGTCATCGTGCCTGCAACAGGAGCGCCAACCAACTTTCCGATGCCGAGTTCCTTATACACCCAAGGGAAACCATGACCATTGCTGTAGTCGTCCTCGCAAATCAATACGCACGACGGTTTTGTCCACTTGTTGTAAGGGTCGCGGCCTACATACTGTCCGCGAGGCACAAACTGCTGATACTCCTTGCCCGAGAGCAGGGTGCAGAGGTCGTCGTGGAGCCAGCCGCCACCATTGTGACGCTCGTCAACCACCACGGCATCTCGATTGCGGTTCTTGTCGCTCAACAGCTCCTTATATACAGTGCGGAAACTCTCGCTGTCCATTGCCCTGACGTGAACGTAGGCAATCCTGCCTCCTGAGATGCTGTCAACAAACTTGCGGTTGCGGTCCACCCAACGCATGTAAAGTAACTCGTTGAGCTCGCCGTAGTCGATAGGTTTCACCACAACGGTCTCCTTTTTCTTGCCTTTGGCTTTCTCAAACTCTATGCGCACTCGCTTGCCTGCCTTTCCGTCGAGCAGGGCGTTGTAGTCCTCGCCCGCCTTTATCTGCATGCCGTCGATGGCTGTGATAATGCTTCCTGCCACAACGCCGGTGTTCTTCACGTCGAACGGTCCACGCTTTATCACCTCCTTCACCTTCAGTCCGTCGCCCTCATAGTCCTCGTCGAGGAAGAGTCCGAGAGTGGCGGTCTGCATTGCCGTGTTGTTGGCGCGGTATCGTGCTCCCGTGTGCGACGCGTTCAGTTCGCCCAGCATCTCACTAAGCATCTCGCTGAAGTCGAAGTTATTATTAATATAAGGTAGGAAACGCTCGTATGTTTTGCGGTAGCCGTCCCAGTCCACCCCGTGCAGGTTGGGGTCGTAGAACTTGTCTTTCACCTGTCGCCAAGCGTGGTCGAAGAGATACTGTCGTTCCTCGTAGGGCTTAAAGTTAAACCATGCCTCAAACTCCACTGGCTTGCTCGACCCTGAACCTAAGTCCACCTTCATTATTCCTCCACGTGTCACGAACACGTTGCGGAAGTCCTTGTCGGGAACCATTGCACCTCCGAGACCTTTCATCAGTTTGCTCGTTGTCCATTTCTTCAGATCCACCTTCCAGAGGTCGTAACCGTCCTCAAATCGGGCTTGATAGTAGAATGTGTTTCCGTCTGGCGAGAGCAGCATGTCGCCCATGCGGGCAGAGTTCTTTGTAAGGCAGACAATGCGGTCGCGACAGTTCACGGTGTCGAGCTGCAGAGCCTCCACCTTCTTTATCTCCACCTTTGCCTTGTCTTTGTCCTTGCCTTTCTTCTGGTCTTTCTCTGCCTTTTCCTTTTCCTTTTCCTCCTCTTCCTTCTTCTTCTTCTCTTCCTCGCGTGCCTTGTCGTCTCGCTCCACTTCCTCCTTGCTCATGAGGAAGCGCTCGTAGGCGTCGAGGTCGAAAAACATCAGGTAGGCGTCGTCCTCGGCTCCCCAGCTTCCGTGGCTACGGTAGCCGGCTCGGTCACTTGAGAAGAGCATTGCCTTGCCGCCGAGCGCCCATTTCGCATTGCCCTCGCTGTAGCCGCTGTTGGTGAGGTTACACACCTTTCCGTCCTCGGCGCTTACCAATGCAATGTCGGAACTGTTCCATCCGCCCACACCTATGTAGGAAGCAAGCAGCCAGCGGCTGTCGGGACTCCATGAGAAGTTGATGTCGCCATCGCTGTAGGAATATACATATTTCTCGTCGAGCACCGTGCGTGCCTTCTTGCTCTCAAGGTCCATGACCTTCAGTGCGCCACGGTTCTCGTAGTAAGCTATTTTCTTGCCGTCTGGGGCAAACTTGGGCAGTTGCGAGGTGAGGTTGTTGGAGGTGAGTCGTTCCTCCTCTATCTCCGTTGAGTAGCAGAAGAGTCCTTCGTCCTTGTTCTTCAGTTTGGAGAGGTATATCTGCCAAACTCCACCACGCTCCGAGGCATATACGATGCTTCTTCCGTCAGGCGCGAACTCAATGTTGCGCTCCTGCTCCGGTGTATCGGTAATGCGCTTCGTTGTCGTATATTCCACAGAGGTGACGAAAACGTCGCCGTGCATCACGAAGGCTATTTCCTTTCCGTTTGGCGACAAGCTGATCTCCGTAGCTCCCGATCGGCTTATCTGCTTCACGAGGTCGCGGTCGTTACGGTCCGCAACTATTGTTACCGCCAGTTTCTTTGGCTCTGTCTGCTTGGTGTCGAGGGTGTATATCTCGCCGTCGTAGCCGAAGCAGAGTTTGCCGTTGGCTGCCGCGGTGAGGAAGCGCACCGGATTGCCTTTGAATCGCGTTAGTTGTTTAGCCTGTGGGTTGTCTATTGCGCGGCTATATATGTTGAATGTTCCGTCCTGCTCGCTGAGGTAGTAGAACTGCTTGCCGTCGGCTGCCCACACAGGGTTACGGTCTTCTCCGCCAAAGGTGGTCAGCTTCTTATAGTTCTCGCCCTGCTTGAGCCAGATGTCGCGGGTTATTGGCGACGTATGGTGCTTGCGCCATGGGTCCTCATAGCCCTTGTTATCGTGGAAGAGCAGGTCGCCGTTGGCATTTATGGAAATGTTTTCCATCTGCAGTGTTGAGAACATCTTCGGACGACTGCCGTTGAGGTCAACCTCATAGACCTGGCTATAAGAGCCGCTGAAGACTATAGACTCTACCGAGGGCAAAAGTGCAGTTTGAAATAGCACATGAGAGTTGTCCTTCCATGCCACAGGCAGTTCCTTGCTGCTGTTTGTGGTCAGTCGGCGTGGAGTGCCGCCCTTTGCCTCTACCACATAAACGTCGAAGCTGCCCTCGCGGTTTGAGGCA
>JAQXRI010000142.1 GCA_029218445.1 Prevotellaceae bacterium
CTACGGCTGAAGGAACGGAAACGGTAGCCTTCGGCAATGCCGAACAGTTTGACCAGGCTGCCAACGCCTTCTACAACCACCTGCCAGCCGGATTCGGCAATGCCGACTACGACCAGGACACCGACATCGGCATCACAACCACAAACGGCGCCGGCAGCGCGCCTGAGACAAGCGGCACATGGGACGGCAAATACGGAAACATCCGACAGTATAACATCCTGTTGCAAAAGGCTGAGGCCTACGGCGGCGACAAGACGGAAATCAACCACTCTGTGGGCACGGCACTCTTTTTCCGCGCCTACGCCTACTTCGACCTTCTGAAGACCTTCGGCGGTGTGCCCATCATCGACCATGTTCTCGATGTGTCGGACGAAGCACTCTACGCTCCACGTAACTCCCGCTACGAGGTGTTCAACTTCATAGCTGAGGACCTGCGCAAGGCCATTCCGCTGCTGAAGACTCAGAATGAGCTGGGCGACGTGAACAAGGGCAAGATTTCAAAAGAGGCTGCACAGGCATTCTTCAGCCGCGTGCTTCTTTATGAGGCCACTTGGGAGAAGTATGTGCCGGGCATTGGCTACGACCTCGACGGCGACGGCGAGAACACCGGAGCAGGCAAGGCGAAGCCCGAGGGCTATCCTTCGGTGACGAGCATGCTCACTGAATGCCGCGACATGGCAAAAGCCGTGATGGACGAGGCAAAGAAGGGAACATACGAGCTGTGGAACGAGTGCGACACCCTGAGCTACTACTATCTCTTCAACATCGACGAGAAGGGCGGCAACATCTGCAACCCCGTGGGTGCAGGCAAGTCAACCAACAAGGAGTTCATCATCTACAAGGCCTACGACTACGACCTGAAACGCACAGGAGCACAGATATGTCACGTTGTCTTTGGGTGGAATGGAGTGAGAATCAACACACAGTTTGGCGAGTCGTTCCTCTGCCGCAACGGACTTCCCATCCGCATCAGCCGCACAGGCAACATGTCTGACGCCGAGAACAACGAGATGTTCTCCGGTTGGGACACATTCATCGGCGAATACCGCAACCGCGACTATCGCTTCGTCGCATCGACCTACGTGCCCGACCGCGCACAGTGGAAGAACACGGCCATCGAAGGCAACACGTCGCTCGGACATCCCTATCCCGACCCTGTCTATCCTAAGAACAACGACAAGCTCGATGGTTCCGACCCCGCATACAACAACGACGCATGGCGTGCCATCATCAATCCTGAGCTGCGCGACGTCAACTCAACGTTCGACAACTACGGATGCCGCAAGTATGGCGTAGAGTGTGCGTTGCGACCAAACCGCACCGAGTCGCAGGACTGGCCAATCCTTCGCCTTGCCGAGGTTTATCTTAACTACGCCGAGGCCGTGTGTGAGCTTGGCAACGGCAAGATTTCCGACGGCGACCTCGACATTTCCATCAACCTGCTGCGCGACCGCGCCCGTGTGGCTCACCTCAGCAACGCGTTGATTGAAGGCGTGTGGGATGCCGGTTGGTGGGACTACGCACAGGGCAAGACCGTCTGCCACAAGATGACGATGCTTGACGAGATACGCCGCGAGCGTGCCTGCGAGCTCTTCGGCGAAGGTCTGCGTATGGACGACCTGAAGCGTTGGGGCATTGCACACGTCAACATGGCTTCGGGAGGCCACAACCGCCTCGGCCGCCACGTGCTCAACTCCGCCTATACCAAGAACAAGTGCAACAGCAAGAACTTCTTCGGTCAGCCATGCTACGACCCCGAGAACTTCCCTCTGCTCTACGGCGTGTATGAGCCGGCCGACACGAACGACCCCGACTACGGACGCTCAATAGCTGCTCTTGCCTCAAACCTGCATTTCACCCAGCGCGACTATCTGCAGGCACTGCCTTTGTTGCAGATCCGCAAGAACGAAACCCTCAAGCAGAATCCAGGATGGTAAACAACTCGATTATAAGATTCTTTTTGCTCTCGGCTCTCACTGCTACGGCGGTGGGGGCTGAGGCTCAAAGTTTCACAGAATGGCACGACCAGCAGGTGAACGAGGTGAACCGCTACCCCGTGCATACCTCTTTCGTGCGCCACGACTCGCAGCGCATGTCGCTCGACGGGAAGTGGAAATTCAATTGGGTGGCCGACGCCGACAAGCGTCCGACCGACTTCTTCCGCACCGACTTCGACGATTCGGCGTGGAAGGAAATGACGGTGCCGGGACTGTGGGAACTGAACGGCTATGGCGACCCCGTGTATGTGAACATTGGCTTCGCTTGGCGTGGACATTTCGAAAACAATCCGCCTCACGTTCCTGTAAAGGACAATCACGTCGGCTCTTATCGCCGCACTGTGAATATTCCTGCTTCGTGGCAGGGTGAGAGGATAATTGCCCATTTCGGAAGCGTAACCTCAAACATCTATCTGTGGGTCAACGGCGAGTATGTGGGCTATACCGAGGACTCGAAGGTGGCTGCTGAGTTTGACATCACTCCCTACGTCAGCACTGGAGAGAACGTGATAGCATTCCAAACCTTCCGCTGGTGTGACGGAAGCTACAACGAAGACCAGGATTTCTGGCGATTGTCGGGAGTAGGACGCAGTTGCTGCTTATACACCATTCCGCAAGTTGCCATTACAGATCTTCGGGCAGTAGCCGACCTCGACAACCAATATCGAGACGGACTATTGTCATTGGACATCACCACATCAGGTGCATGCCAACTCATCGCCACTCTGAAAGACCTTAACGGACAGGAAGTGGCAAAGTCAACCGCTAAGTCATCATCTGACGGAAAGACACACATCTGTATGACACTGGACAATCCATTGAAATGGACAGCTGAAACGCCCAACCTCTACCAAGTGGAGGTTAAGGCCATGTCGCTCGGCAAGTCAACCCGTCTGTTGTCAAGTATAGAACAGCGCGTGGGATTCCGCCGTGTGGAGATAAAGAACTCCATGCTCCACGTCAACGGACAACCTATATATATAAAAGGTGCCAACCGCCACGAAATGGACCCCGACAAAGGATATGTCATGAGCCGCGAGCGCATGATTCAGGACATCATGCTCATGAAGCGCTACAACATCAACGCCGTGCGCACTTGCCACTATCCGAGCGACCCAGTGTGGTATGACCTTTGCGACGAATACGGCATCTACGTCTGCGCTGAGGCCAATCAGGAAAGCCACGGCTTTTGGTACAAGGACTCGTCGTTGGCCAAGAAACCGATGTTCGCACAGTCAATACTCGAGCGCAACAAGCACAACGTGGGTGTAAACTTCAACCACCCTTCGGTAATCATCTGGAGCTTGGGCAACGAAACGGTGGATGGGCCAAACTTCACGGCGGCATACGAGTGGATAAGGCAGCAGGACAAGATGCGCCCAATACAGTTTGAACAGGCTAAGAAGGGCGACAACACCGACATCTTCTGCCCGATGTATCTCACCCAGGGCGGCTGCGACTACTATGCACAGAGCAATAAGCCCGAGGACTCAAAACCGCTCATACAGTGCGAGTATGCCCACTCGATGGGCAACTCGATGGGAGGATTCAAGGAATATTGGGACTTGGTGAGGAAATACCCCAAGTTCCAAGGCGGATTCATCTGGGACTTCGTTGACCAGGGACTCCGTCGTGGCGACGACTTCGTGTATGGAGGCGACTTCAACACCTACGACCCAAGCGACAACAACTTCAACTGCAACGGCCTGTTTTCGCCCGACCGCCGTCCCAATCCCGGTACGCACGAGGTGAAATATTTCTACCAGAACATTTGGGCAGAGGCCAAGGACTTGAAACGCGGCATCGTCAGCGTTCGCAACGAGTTCTTCTTCCGTTCGCTCAACGGAGTGAGGATGCTGTGGGAAGTGACTATCAACGGAACAAAAAAAGCAGAAGGCAAGAT
>JAQXRI010000143.1 GCA_029218445.1 Prevotellaceae bacterium
GTGACCATTCTTCTTGCGATAGTCCTTGCGACGCTTCATCTTGAAAACGATGACCTTGTCACCCTTTACAAGTGGGTTCACAACCTCACATATTACTTTAGCGCCATCTACGGTAGGTGCGCCAACCTTAACTGCTCCATCGTTATCCACGAGCAGTACCTTCTCAAACTCAACAGCCTGGCCTTCCTGTACGTCCTTCATGTGGTGGACGAAGAGCTTTGCTCCTTCTGTAGCCTTAAACTGCTGACCGTTAATTTCTACAATTGCGTACATTATTTTTTATTAAACGGGTTTCCTCTGCGAGGCGGACATGCTTCGTGCTGTCACTTTACTAAGCCCCTACAGACTAAATCGGCTGCAAAGGTACTAATAAAAAAGAAGAATGAAGAATGAAGAATGAAGAATTTAGCAATACAGTTGTAATATTTAACCTTTTTTATCTGTTTCGTGCAACAAACAAGGGCGAACAAATTGTCCGCCCTGCTTGTTTGAATTTTAATTTTTAATCTTTTAATTTTTAATCCTTTACACAATTCCCTGAGCCATCATGGCCTTGGCCACCTTCATGAAGCCGGCTACGTTGGCACCCTTGACGTAGTTGATGTAGCCGTCGGGCTGTGTGCCATACTTCACGCAGTTTTCGTGGATGTCCTTCATGATGAGCTTCAGGCGGTTGTCAACCTCTTCTGATGTCCAGCTCAGACGCTCTGAGTTCTGGCTCATTTCGAGACCTGACACAGCTACACCTCCTGCGTTTGAAGCCTTGCCGGGAGCGTAGAGAATCTTGGCGTCCTGGAATGCCTTTACTGCCTCGGGGGTAGATGGCATGTTGGCACCCTCGGCTACGGCTATCACACCGTTGTTGACAAGTGTCTGAGCCTGCTCGCCGTTGATTTCGTTCTGTGTGGCGCAAGGCAGAGCGATGTCGGCCTTCTCGCCCCATGGACGCTCGCCAGCGTGATATACTGCGTTAGGATATTCGTCGGCGTACTCCTTGATGCGGCCGCGCTCGATGTTCTTCAGCTCCATAACATAGTCGAGCTTCTCGCGGTCGATGCCGTCGGGGTCGTAGATGTAACCGTCGGAGTCAGAGAGAGTAAGCACCTTGGCACCCAACTGGATGCACTTCTCGGCAGCATACTGTGCCACGTTTCCTGAACCAGAGATGAGCACGCTCTTGCCTTCCAGGCTGATGCCGCGTGTCTCGAGCATCGAGCAGAGGAAATATACTGTGCCGTAGCCAGTAGCCTCAGGACGTATGAGCGAACCGCCAAACTCGCGGCCCTTGCCGGTGAGAACGCCACTCCACTCGTGGGTGAGCTTCTTGTACATGCCAAACATGTAGCCTACCTCGCGGCCGCCTACGCCGATGTCGCCTGCAGGAACGTCCTCGTCGGGACCAATGTGGCGATAAAGCTCGGTCATGAAGGCTTGGCAGAAACGCATTACCTCAGCGTCGCTCTTGCCACGTGGCGAGAAGTCTGAACCACCCTTCGCACCGCCCATAGGCAGTGTGGTGAGAGAGTTCTTGAATGTCTGCTCGAAAGCGAGGAACTTCAGGATACCGAGGTTTACAGACTTGTGGAAACGAATACCGCCTTTGTACGGGCCAATGACGTTGTTGTGCTGAATGCGGTAGCCCATGTTTGTGTTTACTTTACCCTGATCGTCTGTCCATGTAACGCGGAACTGGATAACTCGGTCTGGAATGCAAAGGCGCTCAACGAGGTTTGACTTTTCAAACTCAGGATGCTTGTTGTACTCTTCTTCGATGGTTGGAAGTACTTGGCTTACTGCCTGAATGTACTCAGGCTCGTTTGGGAACCTCTGCTTCAGTTCCTCTACAACTTGTTGTGCGTTCATAATTTCTTTCTTTTTTAGTTGTTTATATTTCTCTTTTTTTTATTCTTTGTTCAAAACGGTTGCAAAGGTATAACTTTTTCTTGAAAAAACAAACAAAATCATAGTTTTTTTTCAAAAAATCTGTCTTTTTGTTACTTTAAGTCAATTTATTCTTACTTGTTCCAACTTTTTTTTGCATGAATATGCAGAAGTTGATTAATATGGGGAGAAGAATGAATATTGTGGCCGAAGGGTGCGGAAGGCGGCCGTTTGTTTGGCTGTTTGGATATTTTTTTGTAACTTTGCGCCCGAAAAACAATTAGTATAGCGTATGGGATATAGATACGGATATAAAAAAATAGGTGAATACAAGCATCTCGTGGTGGAGGAGGAACGGCCGCTGCTGGAATATCTGCTGGCCACACTCAACGAGTCGCGTTCGAAGGTGAAGGCCACGCTGCAAGGCAGGGGAATAAAGGTTGACGGAAAATGCGTCACACAGTTTGACTTCATGCTAAAGCCGGGAATGAAGGTGGCTGTGAGCCAGTCGAAGCGCAATCAGGCGGGATTCAAGAGCCGATATGTGAAGATTGTGTATGAAGACCGTTGGATTGTGGTGGTTGAGAAGAACGTGGGCATACTGTCGATGGCTGCCGGACATTCGTCGCTCAACGTAAAGAGCGTGCTCGACGACTATTTCCACAAAAGCCGACAGAAATGCCGCGCGCATGTGGTTCACCGCCTCGACCGCGACACAAGCGGACTGATGGTGTATGCAAAGGACATTGAGACTGAGCAGATATTGGAGCACAACTGGCACGACATAGTGTATGACCGCCGATATGTGGCCGTGGTGAGCGGCGAGGTGACTGAAGAGGGAGGCACCATAGCCAACTGGCTGAAGGACAACAAGGCCTACATCACCTTTTCGTCGCCGGTAGATAACGGTGGAAAATATGCCGTGACGCACTTCCACGTGCTCGACCGCACCACCGACCACTCGCTTGTGGAATACAAACTGGAAACGGGACGCAAAAATCAGATACGCGTGCATTCGGCCGACATGGGACATCCCGTATGCGGCGACGTGAAGTATGGCAATGGCGACGACCCTCTCCACCGCCTGTGCCTTCATGCCTATATGCTGTGTTTCACCCATCCCGTGACGGGCGAGCGAATGGAGTTTGAAACGCCTATACCCGCAAATTTTAGGCAATTGTTTAAATGAATAAGCAATGGAAAGTTTCGTATATTATCTTTTCATCCTGCTGCTGATTGTAGTGGGATTCTTCGTAGTTAAGAAGGTGGCGGGATGCCTTGTGCGCACCATAGTAACACTGGCTGTGGTGGCTGCGCTGGCGGCCATCTACTTCCTCTACCTCAGATGAGCAGGCCAAGCGTAACGGTCAAGCCGTAAATCAATATGTTGCGGGCGGTGTCGCCAAGGCAGAGGTTAAGGGCCTTGCCGCGGTTGATGCGCTTGATTTTGAGATAGGTGAACGTGTGGAACACCAAGTATATCGTGGGCAGGACGAAGGCCAGCGAATGGCCGTCGAGAATGTAGAAGATGCCCATGAGGTAAGCTATGCAGCCTGTGGAGAGATAGAGCCACAGGCTTTTTTCGGCTCCAAGCTTTACCACGACGGTCTGCTTGCCGGCAAGGCGGTCGGTGTCGCGGTCGCGGAAGTTGTTGACTATCAGCAGTGCATCTATTACAATGCCGCACGCCAGCGACGACATAACCACAAGCGGCGTGACCGTGTGGTATTGAATGTAATAGATGGTGCAGATGGGCACAATGCCGAAAAACACTATTACGAGCAGGTCGCCCATGCCCATGTACGACAGGTGGGTGGTGTAGAGAAAGCAGAACAGCACGCACAGAACGCCTATGAGCACCATCTCAAGTCCGCCATACAGCACCAAGGGCAGTCCTACAAGACATGCCAAGGACGTGGTGATGGCTATGGCGTGCTTCATCTTGTCGATGCTCACCCAGCCCTGGGCGCAGGCTCGCCTGGGGCCAAGCCGCGTCTCGACGTCGTCGGTGCCTTTGGCATAGTCGAAGAAGTCGTTGACGAAGTTGGCGTCTATCTGCATGATCATGGCAAAGAGGAAGCAGAGCGATGCGGCAGTCCAGTTGAACTGGAAGTTGTCGTACAGATTGGCGTCCTTCAGGGCCAAGGCCAAGCCTATCATTACCGGAACGGCGGCTCCGGATAGAGTCTTCGGACGGGCGGCCAACAGCCATGCCTTAGCCGAATTGCACTTCACGTCGTGTGCTTTTACAGTGTTTTCCCCATTATCTTGCATAGTATTGTTCATTTTTTAAGTAACTTTCTTGCAAAAGTAGAAATAATTGCGTAAATTTGCAAGGAAAAAGCATTTTTTTAACTAATAATAAGTTTATATATCTGAGTTTCTATGCTTAACAAGACAGCTTCGCTCGATTTGGTCGATTTCATTGAGAAGAATATCCTTCCGGAATATCAGAATTTTGACAAGGCTCATTCCACGGGTCATGTCACGAGGGTCATACGCCGTTCCATCGAACTTGCCAAGGCCGTGGGGGCCGACATTGACATGGCCTATGTGGTGGCGGCATATCACGACATGGGCATGTCGGGGCCTCGCGCCGTCCACCACATCACGGGCGGACGGATATTGGCCAACGACGCAAGGCTGAAGCGATGGTTTACGCCCGAGCAGCTGAAGATAATGCGTGAGGCAGTAGAAGACCATAGGGCGTCGGCTTCGCATGCGCCGCGCAGCGTTTATGGGCGCATTGTGGCTGAAGCCGACCGCGACCTCGACCCCGAGGTGGTGTTCAGGCGTGCCATACAGTTTGGGCTGGCCAACTACAGGCAGCTTGACAAAGAGGGGCAGTGGAAGCGGTTTACTGAGCACATGGCAAACAAATACTCGGCTGAAGGATATATAAAACTCTGGATTCCGCAGTCGGACAATGGCAAGAAGCTCAACCTTCTGCGTGAGATTATATCCGACAAGCAAAGGCTAAGGCCAATATTCGACCGTATATACGATGAGGAACAATAACAAAAGCGATGCCGTTGGAAACCAAGTACCAACGGCATCGCCTATTTTTATAAAGTTCTGTCTCTCAAATTTCTCCTTGTTTTCACTTTGGAGAAAATCAATCCTCCCTCCATCAAAGGCTCAGCCTCACGGCTTTGCCTGCGTCGTTGTTATCCTTTTTAACGAACCAATCTTTATTACCTAACTAATACCAATCAGTGTTAAAACCTAAACTAACAATCTATTACCTAACTAAAAACCTAAAATCAAATAACCTAAAACTAACAATCTATTACCTAACCAAAAACATTGTCTATGAAACAAATTTATCTAAATAACTAAAAACCTATCTATTCTTATGTTTGGCATTCTCATGCCCTTTGTCCTTTTGACGATGCAAAGGTACAATGTTTTTTGTTATTTTGCAAGAGAAAAAGGCAACAAAATGTAAGATTAAACCCCTTTATTGATACAAATCAAGTATTGTGTGCGAACACAACAATTCTTTTTGCTTTTTTACACTTTTTTACTGTGTGCGAACACACATTTCTTTATTTGCTCCAATAGCGCGAGGTGATGTCGGTGAAAGTATCGTCGTCGCCTTTCTTGTATATCCTTTGGTTGGTTGTGGGCTGCTTTAGGCTGCCCAGGTGCTTTATGTATGGACCCAGCTTGATGTAGTCGAACAGCGTTTTATTAATATTATAAGGTACGCGCGCGCGCCCGCTGTACCATGCCACCTTCACCTGCGGATGCTGTCGGTGCAGCACTTGTGCCATGGCCTGAACATATTCAGGCTCGGCGTCGCCTCCCATGAAGCAAACGCAGGTGATGTCGTCGAGGTATTCGCTTACGAGCTTGTCGAGGCAGCTGGCGGTGAGAGGCTCGCCAATGTCGTCCCAGAGATACTGGCTGTGGCAGCCCGGACAGTGGCATGGGCAGCGTGAAATGTTGATGGAGAGTGTCACCTCGTCAGGTATTTCCTGGAAGACGACACCCGTATTGACGTATTTCAGCATTGTCAGATGTTTGAAATATATGTGTTCAGCACTCGCCCTCCATGGCTTTGGCATAGTATCGGCGGCTGGCTTCGGCCTGTCGGGCCTGCGAGAAGTTGCTGACGCGCTTCAGGTAGCCTATGATGCGTGTCATGTAGTCAATGTTCTTGGAGTGGCAGTGTGGGCACTCTTTCAGATAGCGCTTGTCTATGTTGCCACAGTCGTTGCAGATGGTGTTTGGAATGTTGAACGTGAAATAGTTGCAGCCTTCCTTTGCGGCAATGCGCAGAAGTTGGCGGTATTGCTGCTGCGAGAGGTGCTCTTCGAGGTTCATGTGCAGGGCAGAGCCGCCGGTGAGGTGCTCAATGTAGGGCGCACCGTGCAGTTGGAACTTGTCGATGATGTTGAGCGAATCGTCCTCAACGACGTAGAAATAGCTGTTGTAGCAGTCGCGCGGCACGAAATATCCGTCTTCACGGTCCCACTTGGCGTGCTTTACGCCCACGTTTTCGGCCGGTATCATCTCGCAGTTGAACATTACGTCCTTGCTGCGGTACTGCTTGTTGTATTTCTCTATTATGCCAAGCACCGTCTGTACAAACTTGAGGTAGTCGGGGTTGTTGGTTATCTGCAGTCCGCAGAACTCGGCTGCCTCAACCAGACCGTTTACTCCTATGGTGAGGTATTGACGGCCAATGTTGATGTAGCCGGCGTCAAACAGCGGCAGCATTCCGTGGCTTTGCAGTTCCTTGAGGTTTTCGTTGTAGGCCAGCTGCACCTTGTGGCAGAGGTCAACTATGTCCGAAAGGTATTCCTTGTAGTCAATCTTGTGGTTGATGGCATATTGTATGCAGCGGTTGAGGTTGATGGTCAGCACGCTTTTCGAGCCGGTCGATACGCCGCCGGCCCCCAAGGTGTAGCTGAAGCCGTTGTCCGGTATCTCGTTGCGCAGGCGGCAGCAGCTCGACAGCGAGACGGCGTTGTCGCTCATGTAGGTAAAGAACGAGTGGCCTTCGCTGTACATCTCGGCCGTAAAGTCGCCCCATTCCTCGTCTATCACGTCGCCGTCCTTGCAAAGCAGTGCCATCGTTTCTACGGGGAATGTCAGCACGGTCTTGGTGCGTTCCTTGTTAAACCACTTCATGAATCGCTTTTGCAGCCACGACAGGCTTTCCCAGTCGGGACGCGAGCCGTCGGGGAAGTAGAAGTCGCCAAAGAGGCTCTCGAAGTAGTACTTGTCGTAGTAGGCTATGTTCCAGAACACTGCTTGGTAGTTGCGTGCGCCTGTGGGCTGGTTTATTGAATATACTATCTGCTCGAAGCAGTCGGTTATCATCTTGTCGATGGTGCGCTGTTTGAGCGAGAGGTCAACCACCTTGTCGGCCTCTTTATAGTAGTCCTTGCCGTATTCGAGTCCGATGAAGTAGTTGAGATACATCAGAAACTCAGGTGTGGCGCAGGCGCCGCTTAACATGCTCGACACCATGAACACCATGTTGACGAAACCGCCGCAGAACGACTTGAGGTTGGTGGGGGCGGTAGAGTTGCCGCCAATCGACATGGTGCCGCCAATGAGCCAAGGATACATGGTGATGGAGGCGCAGTAGTTGGCAAGCGACGTCTCGTCGTTCTTGTATATGAAGTGGTTGGTGAGCAGGTGGATGTAGCGTTCGGCCAGTTCCTTGCCATACATCTTCTTTATGCGGTCGGTCAGCAGGCGGCGGTTCAGGCGAATGAAGTTCGACTTTGGCAGCTCGCCTATGAGCGTGGCAATGTTTTTGTGTTCAACATTGGCGTTGGCGTCATATTTCGAACCTGTGGCGGCATTGGCTGCCTCGCAGTATTCGGCCAGGAACTTCATCTTCTCCATGGTTTCGCGGTCTTCGTTGTGACGCTGACGATAGAGCATAAACGACTTTGCCACCTTGTAGTAACCCTCCTTCATCAGAGCCTCTTCCACCTGGTTCTGAATGTCTTCCACCTTTATTCCCTCGTGGATGTCGAGATGGCTTATAATCTTTGATATAAGGCCCAAGTCGGCCATTTCGCCCACACTTTGGAATGCCTTGACGATGGCGTTCATGATTTTGTCCAACGAGAAGCGGTCAATCGAACCGTCCCTTTTTGTGATAGTAAAGCTTTTAAATTCCATGATTAAATATTTCTTTTTGGAAAACTTTTCTCTTTTGAAAAATCAAAAAGTTGTCCGTTTTGGTCAACTTTCCATTCAGTAAATGGGAGATTGGTTTTCTGTATTGTTTCATTTTGTGGGTGCAAAGGTAATATATTATTTTTAATTATCGGTAATGATTTGGGCAAAAACGTGTGTTAAAATTTGCTTATTCATAGGCCTTCATTAAGAAGGCTGCCACTGAGGGCAGCCTTGGAAGTGTGGTTTTGGTGGCGTTTCAGATGCTGAAACGTATGTATGAACGGTCGTCAAACGAGTTGTTGCCTTGCATGAAAGCCTTTGTGGCCTTGAAGGTTTCGATGTTCAGAGGGTCGGTCAGCCGCTGTTGGGCAAGGGCTTGCTCAGAGGCTTCGAGTGTGGGCTTGAGAAAGGGATAGCCGTCGGAGGCCAGCACTATGGTCCAAGGGCTGAAGTCGAGCGGTATGACCTTCACTTTTTGTCGCGGTATGGGGAAGCCGTCGATTACTGCGTATGTCACGTTTTGCTTTTTCATCTCTTCGACGAGTTGTGGTATGATGCTTTCCCTTGCCTTGTCATGTGTCAGCAGTTCATCCTTTGTGGCCAGTCCTTCGGCCATGAGCCTGTGGGCCTCGTCCGAACGTTTTTGAGCCATGGCCTGCTCTGTAGGCTTGGGATTGTCGAAGTAGTTGTCGCCTACGAGGCAGTGGCAGTCGCCCACCATCCAAATTTCGCGCCTGAGGCGGCTGAACACTATGCAGCTGGCCGTGAGTCGTTCTTCGGGATGCTGGGCATAGTGCTGCATTTTGCTTTTGCCGTATTTCTTTGCTATTGCCGCTGTCACGCCTTGGCAGAATTGCGACGACGTGGTGCCGGCGGGCATTTTCTTTATGTAGCGCGCCACTGTCTTGGCGGCATAGCGTCCGTTGCTCATCCACCACGACAGCTGTTTCCTTGTCTTGCTCGTGCTTCCGTCGATTACGGCAATGAAGTTGTCAGTCACGACTATTGCGTCCTCGCTTTTTTTCTTTTCGCTTTTTGCTATTGTCTGTTGCTCTATTATTTTCATTTCTCGATGGTTGTCTTGTTGGGCCTACGGCATAGTGTGGCATGTTGCCGAACAGTTTTTTCTGAAGGTCGGGGCGGTTGAGGTTGCGCAGCGAACGCTCGATGTCGCGCCTCATCTCTGGCTTGTACCAGAAGAAGTACTGTCGCTGGCGCAGCTTTTCCTCTGGTGTGCGGGCACTGAATATTGGCTCAAGCGTGTAGGGGTTGTAGCCGGTGTACCAAGCCTCGGTGCTTATGGTCATTGGCGTGGGCGTAAAGTCCTGGACCTGCTCCAGGTGGAAGTCGAGGCCTTTGGTTATTACCGCCAGTTCGGCCATGTCCTCTTCTCGGCATCCAGGATGGCTGCTTATGAAGTAGGGAATGATTTGCTGGTGCAGTCCTGACTCTTTGTTGATGCGGTCAAACACGCGCTTGAAGTCGCGGAACTGCTGGAACGAGGGCTTGCGCATAAGCTGTAGCACCTTGTCGGCCACGTGCTCGGGAGCCACCTTCAGTCGGCCGCTGACGTGGTGCTTTATCAGTTCGCGGGTGTATTCGTCGGCGGCCTTGTCGATGGCTTCGTCCTTGCTTCGGTGCAGCAGCAGGTCGTATCTCACTCCGCTGCCTATGTAGCTGTGGCGTATTTCGGGCATGGCATCTACTGTGCGGTAGATGTCTATGAGGCGGCTGTGGTCGGTGTTGAGGTTGGGGCATATATTCGGATGTATGCAGCTTGGCCGGGCACACTTCTCGCAGGCCTTCTTGTTGCGGCCTTCCATGCCGTACATGTTGGCCGACGGGCCGCCCAGGTCCGACAGGTTGCCTTTGAAGTCGGGCATTTCAGCCACTTGTTTCACCTCTTTTATAATGCTCTCCTTCGAGCGGCATGTGATGAACTTGCCTTGATGGGCCGAGATGGTGCAGAAGGCGCAGCCGCCGAAGCAGCCCCTGTGGATGTTTACCGAAAACTTTATCATCTCGTAGGCCGGTATGCGTTTGCCCTTGTATTTTGGGTGGGGCAGGCGCGTGTAGGGCAGGTCGAACGACGCGTCGAGTTCTTCGGTGGTCATCGGGGGGTAGGGCGGGTTGACCACCACCGTGCTCGTGCCTACGTCCTGCAGCAGTCGGCTGGCATGCATCTTGTTCGACTCTTCTTCTATGTGCCTGTAGTTTTCGGCTTCGGCGCGTTTGTCCTGAAGGCATGTCTCGTGGCTGTTGAGCACTATGTCGCCAGTAGTTGTCGAGGCGTTGGGCACATTGCCTTTCGGTGCAAGATACACGGTTTGGGGTATGCTGTTTATGTCGTTTATCATGTATCCGTCTTCCATCTGCCGGCAAAGCTCGAGTATGGGCTTCTCGCCCATGCCGTAGATAATCATGTCGGCACCGCTGTCGCACAGTATGCACGGGCGCAGTTTGTCCTGCCAGTAGTCGTAGTGGGTAAGACGGCGCATGGAAGCCTCAATGCCACCGAGCACTACGGGAGTGTCGGGAAACAGCTGTTTCAGAATCTTCGTATATACTATGGTGGGATATTCGGGCCGCATGTCGTGCCGGCCGTCGGGGCTGTAGGCGTCTTCCGAGCGCAGGCGGCGGTTGGCGGTGTATTTGTTTACCATCGAGTCCATGCAGCCCGGCGCAATGCCGAAAAACAGGCGTGGCCTCCCCATCTTCTTGAAGTCGCGGAAGTCGCCGTGCCAGTCGGGCTGTGGCACTATGGCCACACGATAGCCTGCCGCCTCGAGTGTGCGGCCTATCACCGCCGCGCCGAACGACGGATGGTCGATGTAGGCGTCGGCCGAAAACAGTATGACGTCGAGTTCGTCCCAACCTCGCAGTTCAAGTTCCTTTTTCGTTGTAGGGAGGAAGTCTGACAGTTTGTATTCTTTCATTCAGTTGTTGTAGTGGGTTCTGTTGCTTCCTGCTTGTCGTCCAACCATTTTATGTAGAGCAATACAAGTTGCTGTAGTCCAAATGCTTTCATGTTCTGATGATAGATTACGTCGAGGCACAGGTCGAGCAGGGCGTTGTCCTTCAGCGTTTCTGTTTCGAGCATGGCGCGTATGTTGAGCTTCAGCTTGTCGAGCACTTGCTCGTCAACAAATCCGTTGCTGTCTATCAGTCCTCTGAACAGTTGGTACTTTTCTATTGTTTCAAGATGCTTTTCGCTTATGTCGATGCTTCTTGTTCCTGACTGGTTTGATTGAATCTTATACATTGAAGTGTGATATTATTTTGTTAGAAAATCAATTAATCCTCGCATTACCGACTCGCGCATACGGCTGTCGGTTATACATTCGAAGGGTATGCCAAGCGTGACTACCCGATAGTCCGACCCCTTGTAGGCCGTGGCCGCCGCATAGCCGTTGTCGTAGAGTAGTGTGGCGAAGGCCGGCTCTACGGGCAGCAGTATGTCGGACGACGTGGCGGCATAGTGGCTGGCGTTGGGCTGGCGGTGGAAGGTTATCTCGGCCGACATTCCGCGCAACTTGTCCGAAGTGTCGGTGTTGGTGCCGCCATACTCGCATTTCAGCACGTCGCGCAGGTATTGCCTGTCGGTCTCGTCGCGCATGTCGCTTGCCACGTAGGCTCCGCTTGCCAGAAGCGAGCCGCCGCGCTGGGTGAAGAACTTCAATTCCTGCCTTAGGCGTGGGGTAAATGTCTTGTAGTTGCGTGAGGTGCCGCTCGACTTCCGCTCAAGGCCAAGCAGCAGGTCGGTTACGCTGATGCCCGAAAGCGAGGCAATGCCGTTTTCGAGCGACTGTCGCGAACAGCTCACTATGGTGTATTTGCCTGCCGCCTGTATGGCCTCGGCATGCGTGCGCACGTAGTTCATGTCGTTGCCGGCTATTATGGTGCCTTCAAGTTCTGAGGTGCTGAAGCCCATTGCCCCTGGTCCTTCGCCTCCCATCTTCTTTACGTTGAACTCCGTCTGCCTGCCGCACAGACCTATTGATTTGCCGTAGGTCACGCCAAGGTCGGCGTCGAGGTCGAAGCCTTTGCCGTTGGGGCGTATGGCGACGGAAGGCGAGGCCAGTCGGGTGAATCCGTTGACTATCATTACCTTGTGTCTTGCCTGCGGGTTGTAGAGTGCGCACAGCACTTCCGTCGGGAAGCTGCTTCCGCCCTTGTTGGTGGCGGCTATCTTGAAGCTATAGAGAATGCCCGGCTCAAGCCGTATCCTGTATTCCGGCTTGCGTCCCGTGGTGGTGCCGTTGTCGAAGTCGGCGCTGCCCACTGCCGTATATACTACGTAGCCCGTTGGCTTTGCCGTAGGTTCGAGAGGGTCGGCCACAGGTGTCCATGTGAGTGTGGCTTCACCGTTGTCGTCTATGCTTATGCTGAAGTTGTCGGGGGTGAGTGGGGTCACGGTGTAGCTGTTGCCGTGCTGACGGTTGACAAACTTCAGTATGCTCTTGTAAAGTGAGCGTGCCATGGTGAAACGGAAGTTGGGGTCGAGACCCAGTTGCATGTCGTTGAAGTTCTGGTGCGACAGGGTCTCAATGATGGCGCTTGGCACTTCGGGCAGCCTCGTTTCCGAGTAGTTTTGGTCGCGCAGGCCGCGTATGGGCCAATAGCCGTATTGGCTGCCTATGTCGGTGCGCAGGTTGTCGAGCATCAAGAGTGCAAAGTCGCGCGATGCCAGTCGTGAAATGCCGGCGTTGAGCCGGCCGTCGTTGAAGTTGGTGGTGCACACGGCCAGCGAGCCTACCTTCGACGTGTCGGCACGGTAGCCGGCGTCGCTGTGTACAGCCAACGACAGCTCGATGGGCACTCCCAGTCCTTCGCGCGAAGGCATGTAGCACGAGCCGCCCCCAAGGCGGTTGGTCATGAGCGAGCGCACGTTGATGTCGTCGCTGTAGTCGTCGGCCCCCTGCTTGGTGCTGTAAATGTCGTAGGGCATGCCCGCCCATTGCGCATAATAGCGTGCCCCTTCCAGGCATCGTGGCATGCCGCTTGTTGTTCCGCCCCTTTCGATGTTGCCCATTCCTCCGCCGAAGCGTACGGCGTCGGCCGTCACCACACCTCGGTGTCGGCTCTGCGATGTCAGTTCCACGCGGTTGTATTCGCTTGAGCCTTTGTCGAAGTCGAATGTCCCGATGTACACCCATGTTCCTCCGCCCATTTGCTGGTTTACCTTAAACGTGGTCTTCTCGCCCTTGTGCCACACTGTGTATGTAGCGTCGTCAACGCTGTTCTTCACAGTTTGGTAGCTTACATACACAGCATATTTTCCCGTTTCGGGAAAGTTTGGCTGGTAGGAAATGATGTTGTAGCGCTTCTTGCTGCGGGTGGCCTTGGTCATTCTTGCCGTGCCGGCCGTAAACGGGTTCTCGCCGTCGCGGTATGGCCCATAATGGTAGGCGAAGCCGGGTTTGCCGGTCGTCTCCCAGTGTCCGCGGGCCTCGGCCTCAATGTATTGAGTGCCTTGCTGCGGCGTGTCGTTGTCTATTATTATTTCGTTGGTTTGCCAGTCGCGCTCCCTTGGCGTAAACACTACTGCGCCCGCATTTTCAAGCATAGGCATCAGGTAAGGCACTACTATGGTTTGTGTAAACAAGTCTTCGGTAGTGCAGAAAAGATTCGGACGCTGCCATTTCCATCGTCCTTTTTTTGCGTCATAGTATCTGCCATGGCTTGCCCATAGGGCAATGTGCCTGTTGTTTAGTCCTTCAGATATTTTGTATGGCAGCGACGCGTTTTTTACCCAAGGCTCGCCGTCGTAGTCTATGCCGCCCCACAGTCCGCGTCGGCGTTGTCCGTCGGCGAAGGCTGCGGTTGCCAGCATTACACCTATTATTATATAGGAGAGCTTAATTTTTGTTGGTGTTTCCATGTATATCCTGTTTGTTGCCACTAAAGGGCGAAGTTGTCGGGTATCTTTCCCTTGAAGTCCCTGAAATAGTCCTTTACTTCCTTCAGCTGTTTCTCTACATCGCCATTTGGCACGATGGTTTTTCGGCAGGCTATGAGCCTCTTTTCGTAGTCAATGCCATACAGCAGTATTGGCAGCTGCGCCTTCATGGCAATGAAATAGAAGCCCAACTTCCAGTCGGGGTTGGCCGAGCGGGTGCCTTCGGGCGTCACGGCAAGGTGGAAGGTGTCCATCTTGTGGGCTGTGGCGGCGAGGTTGTCGGTCATGCTCGTGTGCTTGCTTCGCCACACGGGAATGCCTCCCAGGCGGCGCATGATTATGCCCATGGGCCAGAAGAACCACTCTTTTTTCATGAGAAAGTGGCACTTGAAAGCTTCGGCACCTGAGTAGAGTTGCCCTATGATGAAGTCCCAGTTGCTGGTGTGGGGTGCTATGCAGATGATGTATTTGTCGGGGTGGTGCTCTGTCACGTCAATTGTCCACCCCATTTGTTTGTACAATAGCCAACGGCAAAACGATTTCCACATGTTCAGTTGAGGTTGTTGATATGGTCAACAACTTCCAGAGTGTCGTTGTTGAAGTTCTCTATAAGGTTGGCGAAATATTTCTTTGCGGGTATTCCCGGCTCAACATGCGAGATGCGGCTGATGTAGTTTTTGCGCATCTTCAGGATGGTGTTGATTACTGCGAGCACGTTTTCCTCAGCCGGCTTCGACTCGTAAAGCGAAACGGCCACTACTTCGGCTGCCAAGTCCGTGCATATATTGTTTATCACGTTCTTTAGTTCTTTTCTTTTTGCCATACTTTTTTTATTTTAATAATTGCTTATTTTAGAATTTGGACGTAAAGTTAAGCAAAATATTCGATATGGAGCATAATTCATATCAAAAAAATATTAAAATGTTGTTTTTGGCTCAAAATCTTTCTTATTTCTCAACGAAAATTGTTACTTTTGCAGTTGAAAAGCGTAAACGCGTTAAACATTAATTATAATTATAACATATTTTGCTACTTATGAAAAAAAGTGCTTTGCAGATTGAGAGAGCGGCCTATCAGCCAAAGTTGCCGAAGGCTCTTCAGGGTGCAGTAAAGGTGAAGGAGGGAGCTCCTACACAGAGTGTGGATAACCAAGAGGAAATAAAGAAGTTGTTCCCCAACACTTATGGTATGCCTATCGTGGAGTTTGAGCCAAGCGATGTGGCCAACACTTCAAAGATTAACGTAGGTGTAATTCTCAGCGGTGGACAGGCTCCTGGCGGACACAATGTCATCACTGGTCTGTTCGACCAAATCAAGCGTCTGAATCCTGAGAACCGCCTGTTCGGCTTTATTTTGGGCCCCGGTGGCTTTGTTGACCACAACTATAAGGAATTGACCGCTGACATCATCGACGAGTACCGCAACACCGGCGGTTTCGACATGATTGGTTCGGGACGTACCAAGCTGGAGAAGGTAGAGCAGTTTGAGAAGGGTCTTGAAATTGCACGCGAGCTTAACCTCCAGGCCGTGGTTATCATCGGTGGCGACGACTCAAACACCAACGCTTGCGTACTGGCTGAATACTATGCAGCAAAGAACTGCGGCGTGCAGGTGATTGGCTGTCCAAAGACCATCGACGGCGACTTGAAGAACGCCCAAATTGAGACTTCTTTCGGCTTCGACACTGCCTGCAAGACTTACTCTGAACTTATTGGCAACATCGAGCGCGACTGCAACTCTTCACGCAAATACTGGCACTTCATCAAGGTTATGGGCCGTTCGGCAAGCCACATCGCACTTGAGTGCGCATTGCAGACTCAGCCTAACATCTGCCTCGTGAGCGAGGAAGTGCAGGCTAAGGACATGACCCTCAACCAGATTGTTGACCAGCTTTGCGAGGCTATTGCCTACCGTGCCGCCCAGGGCAACAACTTTGGTACTGTAATCATTCCCGAGGGACTTATCGAGTTCATCCCTGCCATCGGCCGTCTTATACAGGAACTCAACGACCTGCTCGCCGCCCATGGCGCCGACTACAAGGACCTCGACAAGGCTGCCCAGCGCGAGTATATCCTTGCCCACCTTTCAAAGGAGAACGCCGAAACCTTCGCTACTCTGCCTGAAGGCGTGGCACGCCAGCTGTCGCTCGACCGCGACCCACACGGAAACGTACAGGTTTCGCTCATCGAGACCGAAAAACTGCTGTCTGAAATGTGCGAGGCACGTTTGGCCGAGTGGAAGAAGGAAGGCAAGTATGTTGGCAAGTTTGCCGCCCTGCACCACTTCTTCGGTTACGAGGGACGTTGCGCAGCTCCATCAAACTTCGACGCCGACTACTGCTATGCACTGGGTACCAGCGCAGCACAGCTCATTGCCAACGGCAAGACAGGCTATATGGCCATCGTAAAGAATACTACAGCTCCTGCCGAAGAGTGGGTGGCAGGCGGTGTGCCCATCACCATGATGATGAACATGGAACGCCGCAATGGTGAGATGAAGCCTGTTATCCGCAAGGCTCTCGTTGAGCTTGACGGTGCTCCATTCAAGGCTTTCGCAGCCGTACGCGACGAGTGGGCTAAGGAGACTTCATTCGTTTATCCTGGACCAATCCAGTACTGGGGCCCATCAGTCGTTTGCGACAAGACTACCGTTACATTGGCCTTGGAGCAGCAGGGTAAATAAGCTCAACGTTAGGAAGTAACCTAAAGGAACTATAGTAGGTTTCAGTTAAGGAGTTAAGTTCTTAACTCCTTAACTCCTTACCTTCTTAACTCCTTAAAAAATAATTTAAACTCTTGAATGTGACACCTTCACGTAAACCACGAAAGCGCACCATCAACAGTCCTGTACGTCGGAAAAATCCCAACGTACTGGTTCGCCTTTTGCAGAAACTGCCGGGATGGGTATGGTGGCTTGGGGGGCTTACCGTGGTGGGGGTGTACATTGCATTCTTCTATTATTTCTTCGTTTCTCCCTTTGGCTTCCGTTGGAGAGCCCTCTATGGCGACATCTCTTATCCTGAAGGATATGAAATCCACGGCATTGACATTAGCCACTATCAGGGAAACATCGACTGGGAGAAACTGCGCAACTACGGCATGATAGAGAAATGCCCCGTGCGCTTTGTCATGATAAAGGCTACTGAAGGAGCCAGCAAGCTCGACTCGAAATTCAACGACAACTTCTATCAGGCCCGCGAGTATGGATTCATGCGCGGCGCATATCACTTTTGGAGTGTGTATTCGTCGGGCAGGGCACAGGCCGAATATTTCCTAAAGCACGTGAAACTGGAAGACGGCGACTTGCCTCCAGTGCTCGACGTTGAGCATAAGGCAAAGACGCAAACCGACGAGGAGTTTAAGCAGAGCGTGCTGACATGGCTAAGGCTTGTAGAAAGGAAGTATGGAGTCAAGCCTATAATCTATACTTACTATAAGTTTAAGCTGAAATACCTCAGCGACCCGGTGTTTGACGAATATCCATATTGGATAGCCCACTACTATGTTGACAAGGTGGAGTATAAGGGAAAATGGAAATTCTGGCAGCATACCGACTGCGGCAGACTGCCAGGCATTAAGGGTTATGTGGATTTCAACATCTACAATGGCAGCTACTACGACCTCAAGCGTCTTGCCATTGGCCATCAGGACGAAGACTGAGCATTGTCCACTCGCCGTCGTAGGCCATGCCATCTACCGCCAGCCCCAGCGACTTTGCCTTCGCTTCAAGCACTTCAGCGTCCGACCGGTAGAAGCCGCTGATTAATAGTGCCGCCCCGGGTTTCATTTTGGTCTTGAATGCCTGCATGTCGGCAAGCAGAATGTTGCGGTTGATGTTGGCCACCACCACGTCAAACGTTTCCTCGATTGTGTCGAGTACCGACGCGTCGCCCAACAGCGACTGATAGTTCTTGTCAACCCCATTTATCACGGCGTTGTGCCGCGCGTTGTCGGCGCTCCATTCGTCAATGTCGTAGCCCACGGCCCGCCTTGCCCCGCATTTCAGTGCCACGATGCCCAGTATGCCGGTGCCGCATCCGCAGTCGAGCACTTCTTTTCCGATAAGGTCGGTGTCGAGCAGTCGGCTCACTATCATTCTTGTAGTCTCGTGTGTGCCGGTGCCGAAGGCCAGTTTTGCGTCTATCTCTACGCTGATGGCCGTGTCGGGCATTTGTTCCGGCAGGTGGCGTCCATCGTGTATTATGCATCGTCCGTCAACGTCGATGGGCTGAAATCCCTCCTGTTCCCACTGTTCGTTCCAGTCCTTGTATTCAGCCTCCTTCACGCTGTAGCTTATTTCCACGTCGTCAAAGGGGAAGTCGGCGAGGGCTTCCTTCAGGCTTTCGTCGTCGAACAGGGTGGTCTGTACGTATCCTTTCAGTCCGTTGTCGGTGTCTTCAAACGTTTCAAAGCCTGCCTCCCCGGCCATTGCCGCCACGAGGTCGCGCGCATCCTGCATCAGGCTTTCGCTGCCGTTGATTCTGAATTCTACTTCGTAATATTTCATGTCTGCTATGCTGTTGTCTGTTAGTTTGCCTTGCTGAAGTTTTTGCACGCCGCTGTTATGGGGCATTTTTCGCATTCCGGTTTTCTCGACTTGCATATATATCTGCCGTGCAGCAGCAGCCAGTGGTGGGCCACTCCCAGCTCGTCGTTGGCAATGTATTTACTGAGTCGCTTCTCCACTTTCAGTGGCGTATTGTCGCCTTCGTTCACCAGTCCTATACGATGGCTTACCCTATAGACATGAGTGTCAACGGGCATAGCCCCTTGTCCGAATGCCACCGAAAGCATTACGTTGGCCGTTTTCCTGCCTACTCCGGGCAGCGATGTCAGCTCGTCGAGGGTTTGCGGAACTTTTCCCTCAAAGCGTTCGGTAAGCTGACGTGCCATTTCCAGCAAGTGTCTTGACTTGGCGTTGGGATATGAAACGCTTTTTACAAGCATAAATATGTCTTCTTCCTCCGCTTTGGCCATTGCCTCGGCAGTAGGGTAGTGTCTGAAAAGCTCTGGTGTAACCATGTTCACACGCTTGTCGGTGCATTGTGCGCTGAGCATCACGGCCACCAGCAGTTGGAACTCGCTGCCAAAGTCGAGCTCCGTAGTAACATGGGGCATCTCTTTTCTGAAATGCTCCAATATTATTTCATATCTCTCCTCACGTTTCATGTTGTTCTGTCATTGCTGAAGGAAAGCAAAGAAAAAAGGAAAATTATTCCGTTTTTCTTTGCATATTCGAATTTTTATGGTTACCTTTGCACTCACAATTCGTCATGCGCCCATAGTTTAATGGATAGAATGAAGGATTCCGGTTCCTTTGGTTGGGGTTCGATTCCCCATGGGCGTACTGAATTGTCTTTTTTTATTTCCCACTCAGATAATCCAATATCTGCTCGGCGTGAATCTTCGTCTTGATTTCCTTCGGAGTGAATATCTTTTCTATTACGCCTTCCTCGTTGACAAGGTAAGTGGTGCGCAGTGCGCCCATATACTTCTTGCCGCACATCGACTTCTCGCCCCAAGCGCCAAGCTGTTGCAGCAGTGTGGTGTCAACATCGGCTATCAGAGGGAAGGGCAGCTCGTACTTATCAATGAATTTCTGGTGGCTTGCAGCCGAGTCCTTGCTTACGCCAATCACGGCATAGCCAGCCTGTGACAGCTCGTCGTAGTGGTCCTTCAGCGAGCAGGCTTCGGCTGTGCAGCCCGATGTGTTGTCCTTAGGATAAACGTAAAGCACCACTTTCTTACCTGCGAGGCTCTCGCGTGTTATGGCCTCGCCCTTTTCGTTAAGCCCGAGCATGTCGGGCAGTTTGTCTCCAATGTTCATTGTCGTATTTGTTTATTGATTGTCATGTTTTGCCAATATGTGGTCTATTATTCCCTCGCAAGCGTCTTCAAGCAGTTCGATAACCAGCTCAAAGTCGCGGTCGTTGCCGTAGTAGGGGTCGGGCACGGTTGACTGGCCCTTATGGTGGCGCAGATAGCGGGATATCATCTCCACCTTATTTATATATGTACTGTCGGGAGCCAGCGATGTTACGGCCCTGTAGTTGTCGTTGTCCATCACTATTATGCGGTCGAAGCGGCTGAAGTCGTCCTTGCATATCTGTCGGGCACGATGGTCGAAGCGGTAGCCGTGGGCGTGGCCGTGGCATCGCATACGGCTGTCGGGCAGCTGCCCAACGTGCCATGCACCTATGCCGCACGAGTCTATTTCAAACAGGTGGTCAAGGCCCCGCCTATTTACTTGGGCCTTCATGATGCCGTCGGCAGCCGGAGAGCGGCATATATTGCCGAGACATACGAAAAGTATTCGTTCTTTCATCATCTCAGTGTTTTGGATGGCAAAGGTAATAAAAATCTTTTTTATTTGTGGTCTATGATGAAAAAAAATGGCACTTAGTGTGAAAAAAAATGGCGAAAAGTGTGCCGCACTCGAAAAGTTTTGCTAAATTTGCAAAGTGAATTGAATAAACAACAAGATTAATACTAATATTTTTTAAAGACTTAAACTATGGACATATTATTGTCGCTCATTCCGATTGCCCTGCTGATAGTTCTCATGGCAGTCATGAAACAACCGGGAGACAGAAGCAGTCTCATTACCTTGGTTGTAACAGCTCTTATTGCAGTTTTGGGGTTTAACATGTCGGTCCACGACATGTCGTTTGCCTTCCTCTATGGTGCCACGAAGGCCATTTCGCCTATTCTCATCATCATCCTCATGGCCATTTTCAGCTACAACACCCTGCTGCTCACGGGTAAGATGGAGGTAATAAAGAGTCAGTTTTCGATGATTTCCACCGACCGCAGCATTCAGGTGCTGTTGCTCACATGGGGTTTCGGAGGCATTCTTGAGGCCATGGCCGGCTTTGGCACCGCCGTGGCCATTCCGGCGGCCATTCTCATCAGCCTTGGCTACAAACCGGTGTTTTCGGCTGTGGTTTGCCTCATTGCCAACAGTGTGGCCACTACGTTTGGGGCAATAGGCACTCCCGTGATTGTGCTTGCCAACGAGACAGGCCTTGACGTAAACACGCTCAGTGCCAACGTGGTGCTGCAGCTGGCGCCGCTCATGTTCATCATTCCGTTCATTATAGTGTATATGGCCGATAGCCGTAGGCAGGCACTGTTTAAAAACATTGTCCTTTCGGCCGTCACGGGTGTCGTGTCGCTTGGCGGACAGTATGCCGCGGCAGTGTTTATGGGTGCCGAGTCGCCTGCCATCATAGGCAGCTTGCTTTCGATAATAGTGATAGTCATAGCGGCCAAATTCGTCAAGAGCGAGAAGCCGGCCGACGCCAAGCCCATTGCCGTGGGCGAATTGCTCAACGCATGGAGCGTCTATCTGCTCATCCTTTTCCTCGTCATCATCACCAGTCCGCTGTTCCCTGCCATTCGTGAGGTGTTGAGCTCGTCGCTCGTCACCACCATCAACTTCCCCGTTGAGAGCATCAAGCCCTACAAGATTACATGGCTTACACATGCCGGCTTGCTGCTGTTTGTGGGCACTTTCATTGGCGGACTCATTCAGGGAGCATCGGTGGGAGGCATAATGAAGACGTTATGGAAGACGGCACGCTCGCTGAAGGCCACCATCATTACGGTGGTTTGTCTTGTTGGATTCTCGACGGTGATGGACTATGCTGGCATGATTACCGTAATAGCAGGCGGACTGGCCACTGCCACCGGCTCGCTCTATCCGTTGTTTGCTCCGCTTGTGGGTGGCATAGGCACGTTTATCACGGGCAGCGACACCTCGGCCAACATCCTGTTTGGCAAGATGCAGTCAACCGTGGCAGGCCACATCAACGTCAGTCCCGACTGGCTTGCAGCGTCGAACACGGTGGGCGCAACCGGAGGCAAGATAATATCGCCGCAAAGCATAGCCATAGCCACATCGGCCTGCAACCTGCAGGGCAAGGAGGGCGAGATACTGAAGCAGTCGCTGCCATGGGCCGTGCTTTATATCGTGGTAGCGGGAGTAACGGTATTCCTTTTGGTATAATGTAACTCAACGTTAATTCAACGAAATTCAACTATCAGTAAAACCGCCGAGTAGGGGCGGTTTTACTGATAGTTGGATTTGTAGTTATAAAAAAACACCTTGTTTATGGCAGATAAACAAGGTGTTTTTATTTCGTAAACAAGGTGTTTTTACATTGCAAACAAGTTGTTTTTATGATGCAAACAAGTTGTTTGCAATTATTGCTCAAATATCTTTCCGCTCTTGCGGCGACGGCGTTCCTTCATCATGTCTGACGTGAAGTTAAACACGGCGTAGGTTATTACACCTACTACTATGCCGTCGCTGATGCTGCCTATTATCGCCATTACCAGTATTACCAATACCGATGGTATTGCCTCCACGGGGTCGTTGAGGTTGATGTGCTTAATGGCCGAGAACATCTTGACACTCACTATAAGCAGTATGGCCCCCGTGACAACCGAGGGAATGGCAAGGAACAGGGGCGAAAGGAAAATGGCCACGAGAAAGCACAGCGACGTGACGGCCGACGTCACTCCCGTGCGTCCGCCTTCGGCCACACCGGCTGCACTCTCAAGATAGCTCGTGCATGTTGAAGTGCCGAAGACGCCACTGAGCATCGAACTGATGGCGTCGGCCTGAAGAATGCGCGACATGCGCGGAACGCGTCCGTTGGCTTTCGATATGGTTTGCGACAGCACACCCATTACCGTACCGATGGTGTCGAACATGTCGAGGAACAATATCGACACTACACACACGAGCATGTCGATGGAGAAAATCTCGCTGCTCCATTCCATCTCGCAGAAGAGGGGCAGGGGAGAGGCCGGCACGCGGGCCACGCTGTCGATGTGGGTAAGACCCATGGGAATGCCTATTATGGTTGTGGCCACGATGCTGAAGAAGATGGCGCCGCGCACCTTCAGTATTATAAGCACGCCCGACAGCAGGAGGCAGATGGCAAACAGCTGCTTCTCAGGCTCGGTGACGATGCTGGCAAGGGAGATGATGGCCGAGCTGGGGTCGGTCAACCCCGCACTCTTCATTCCGAGCGAGGCAAGGAAAAAGCCTACGCCCACGCCTATGGCACTGCGCAGCGAAATGGGTATGCACTCGACAATGAGCGTGCGCAAGCCCGAAAACGACAGCAGCATGAACAGCACTCCCTCAAGGAAAATGGCCGTAAGGGCAAAATGCCACGAATAGCCCATGGTGGTGCACACCGTGCCGCTGATGAAGTAGAGAAGGCCTACGCCCGGGGCTACGGCGACGGGCAGCTTGGCGTGCATGGCCATTATCATGGTGCTTATCATGCTCACCAAGGCTGTAGCCGTAAACAGGGCCTCGGTGGGGAAAGGGTCGGCTTCGCCTCCAATGCCCACAAACGCCTTCGGGGCAAGGGCGAGAATGTAAGCCATGACGATAAAGGTACTGAAACCTGCAAATATTTCTGTAGGCAGAGAGTGCTTGCCCCTGCGGAATCCGAATAGTTTAGCCAGCATTTTCATGTCGTTGGGGGATTGTGATGTTGAGTAATATGCCTGCTATGAAGGCCAGGGTGAGCGACGTAAGCGTGGTGTTGCCCACCTGAATGCCGCCGTTGCAGAAGAACTTGACGCCTACCGATATGCCAAGCACTGCGCCGATGATGACCATCGACCGCACCGACAACCGCCCGTTGCCTGCCATGCCTATGGTGCGCCAGCCCACGAGTATGACCATGCAATACATCACGAGCGTTATGCCTCCGATTACGGCCATGGGTATGGCGCCAACCAGTGCCGCCACCTTTGGCGAGAACGAAAGCAGTATCATGAGCAGGGCCGTGTAGCGCAGTATGTCAGGGTCGCATACGCGGTTGAGCTGTATCAAGCCTGTGGTCTGAGTGTAGGCGGTGTTCTTTGGCGCGCCAAACACTGAGGCGAGTATCGTGGCGAGGCCGTTGGCGCTGACGGTGCGCGGCAGGCCCATGATGCGCAGATAGTCTATCTTGGTGGTGCGCGAGATGGCAAGTATGTCGGATATGTGCTCGCCGATGGCTATCAGTGCAAGGGGTATTACGGTGAGTACGGTGGCCGTAAGCAATTCGGGGTCGAAGTGTTCGAGTATGCGGAAGGCCATGTAGTGGTCGTCGAAGGGCTGCGACAGCGAAGGCGCATCGACTATGCCTATGAGGTTGATGTTGCCTCTGAAGTACGACACTACTATTCCCACAAGTATGCCCACATTGATGGACATCATGCGCAGATGGCCTTTGCAGAACACTTGGGTAAGGACTATGGCGGCTATGGTGGCCAAGCCCGTAGGCCAGTCGGTCTTGAGCGAATAGGTGGCCGAGAAGAGCATGTCGATGCCCAAGGCCATGATGAACGCTCCTGCCACTACGGGAGGGAAGAAACGCGTGATTTGATGGCGGGAAATGAAGCGCAGTATCTGCGACACCACGACATACACCACGCCAATGACGAAGGCTCCGAAGCATACGTAACAGAGGGCGATGTCGTCGGTCATGCCTCGGCTAAGGCACAACTGGCGTATGAAGCTCATGCCGGCAAGCACGGTGAACGAGCTGCTGAGATAAAGAGGTATCTTGCCCGAGGTGAAATAGTGGAACACCAGCGTGGCTACGCCCGAGAAGAACAAGGCCAGGGGAATGGGCAAACCCAATACGACAGGCACGAAGATGGTGCCGGCGAATACTGCCAGCAAATGTTGGAATGCGAGGCCGAACCTAAGCAGCGAAGGCAATTGGAAAGTGTTGTGTATCATAGCGGCGCGTTTATGGTTGATGGTTCATTGTCATACTTTCAATACCGACTCTACTTCCGACAGCGTTTCCATCTTGTCGAGCTTTGCCGAAACGATGTCGATGTTCTCCACTACGCGCTTCAGTTGCTCGCAGCCTTCGACAAGGGCGTTCACCACTTCCTTGCGCTGCTCGTTGTCGAGCGGCACGTCGTCGTTGGCAAGCAGCTGCACAAAGCCATACATCTGGCTCAGTGGAGTTCGGATTTCGTGAGAGAGGTTCTTGGTGTAGATGGTCTTCATCTGCGACTCGTGCTCTGCAAAGTCCTTGGCTTCTTCCACCAGTTTGTTGTTGCGTTGCAGTGCCTGGTTTTTGCGTTCGAGCAGCATTACGTGCTTGCGGTGACGCTCCTTCATGCCCCACATGAAGAATATCATGATGACACAGATGATGACGCACAGCGACAGGAAATTGACCTTCGACCTGACTTGCAGCAGCTCGTTTTCTGCCTGTAGCTCGGCTATGGTGACAGCTGAAGCCGTAAGTACCGGCAAGCCCAAGGCGCAGAACATTGCGCATGGCCTGAGCAAGTGATGTAGTTTTACTTTCAACATAGTGTATTACATTTATATATGTTAAGTGTTTAGTTGTCGTTGTCAGAAAGGCATGGGGCCGTCCATGTAGGGTGGCGGGAAGCTGTCCATGGTGTCCATTGGCGGCATTTCGCCTCCATTGACCTTCGACCCAACTATCTCGCCCTCGTTGGTGGCTATGGGGCGGAGTGTGGAGTCCTCGGGATTTTCAAATCGGGTAAACTCGCCGCGGAACGTCAGCAGGACGTCGCCTGTGGCACCCTTACGGTGCTTGGCTATGATAATCTGCGCCATGCCATGAAGGTCGCGGCCCTTCTCGTCCTGGTATATGTGGTAGTACTCGGGACGGTGGACGAACAGCACCATGTCGGCATCCTGCTCGATGGCTCCAGACTCGCGCAGGTCGCTCAGCTGCGGGCGCTTGCCTTCGAGACCTTCGCGCGACTCCACTCCACGGTTCAGCTGGCTGAGTGCCAGTATGGGAATGTCGAGTTCCTTGGCCAGTCCCTTCAGCGAGCGCGATATTGTCGATACCTCTTCCTGACGGCTGCTGAAGCGCATTCCGTTGGCGTTCATCAGCTGCAGATAGTCAATCATTATCAGCTTTACGCCATGCTCCCTAACGAGGCGGCGCGCCTTGGTGCGCAGCTCAAACACCGAAAGGCCTGGGGTGTCGTCAACATACAGCGGAGCACCGATGAGGTGGTTGATGCGCTTGTCGAGGCGGTCCCACTCGTCGGGCTTGAGTTGTCCGTTGAGTATTTTGCTGCCCTGTATCTCGCAGCAGTTTGATATCAGTCGGTTGACAAGCTGCACGTTGCTCATTTCGAGCGAGAAGAATGCGGTGGGCACCTTGTAGTCGGCCACGATGTTCTTGGCCATGGAAAGGGCAAATGAGGTCTTGCCCATGGCAGGGCGGCCGGCAATGATCACGAGGTCGGAAGGCTGCCAGCCGCTGGTTATGTCGTCGAGTTTGTGGTAGCCGGTGGGCACACCCGTCAGTCCGTCCTTGTTGGCCGCTGCCTTCTGTATCACTTCGATGGCGTTGGTTATCACGGGGTCTATTTGGGTGTAGTCTTTCTTCATGTTGCGCTGCGAGAGTTCAAACAGCGAGCCTTCGGCTTCCTGCATCAGTTCGTCAACATCAACGGTGCCGTCAAAAGCCTTTGTCTCAATCACGCTGGCGAAGGAGATGAGCTGTCGGGCAAGGAACTTCTGTGCAACTATACGCGCATGATATTCGATGTTGGCCGACGAGGCCACGTTTGCGGTAAGCTCGGATATGTAAAGCGGTCCGCCCGCCTTTGCCAGGTTGCCGTTGCGTTCAAGCTCGTTGGTCACGGTGAGCATGTCCACTGGCTTCTCTTCCATGCTGAGGCTTCTGATGGCCTCGTATATCAGCTGGTTGCGCTGCTCGTAGAAACTTTCGGGATAGAGTATCTCGCACACCACGGCATAGGCGTCGCGGTCTATCATCAGTGCTCCGAGCACAGCCTTCTCAACGTCGAGAGCCTGCGGCTGGAGGTGTCCGTAAGTGTTGTCAACGGGCATTTGTTTGCTCGTCTTGCGCGTCCTTGCTGTATTGTTGTCTGCCATATATATAATGTTCAAGTATCTGTTTTACCAAGCTTTTGGAGTTGAAGGAGTTAATGTAGTTCAAAGAGTTAAAGACAATAGTTGTTTCGTTCCATTGTTAAGTTTGTGAGGCTTAAGCACATGTCTTTAACTTCCTTAACTTCCTTAACTTCCTTAACTTCCTTAACTTCCTTAACTTCCTTAACTTCTTTAACTCCTTAAATAACTACAGTTTCACCGCCTTCTTCACCGGTTTGCTCTCGTTCTGCATTCTGTCGAGTGCGGTTACGGCATAGGTGTATTTTGTGTGTCCGTTGTCGTAGGGCAGTTTGTAGAACGTGTTTGACGTTATGGCCACAATGTTGGCCGCATTGTTGTAGTCGGTCTTTTGGCCTTTGGCAAATCGATAGACTACATATTTCGTCGCCTCGTCCTTCCATCCTTTACCCTTGGGAGCCGTCCAAAACAGAATGTAGCCGTCGGCCGTCCACACCGGCTTCACCTTTCTTGGCTTCTTGGGGGCCTTTGAGTCGATGAACGGCATAAGCGGCTGCAGGGCGGGAGTGCGCCAGTAGTTGTTGCGCAGCAGAGTGCCGTAGTTGCCCACATTGTCAACGGCGGCCTTGGCATACCAAAGCACTGTTCCCTGCACGTTGCGCAGTTGCTGGTGCATAAGCATTTTGGCGGGCAGCTGATGGCTGTTGATGTTGGCTGGGTCGGTGTATTTCACCGTGCGTTCAACGTCTTCTCCTATGTAAAGAGGACGGCCGCCGGCATATTTGTTCCACCATTCTATCAGCGTCTTATAGTCGGCTGCAGGATGGCCTATCTGCCAGTAAATCTGTGGCACACAATAGTCTATCCAGCCGTTGTTGATCCACAGAAGTACGTCGGCATACAGGTCGTCGTAGTTCTGCAGGCCGTTGGTGTCGCTGCCTATTGGCGAGCTTTTTTTGTTGCGGTAGATGCCGAAAGGCGAAACGCCAAACTTCACCCAGGGCTTCACTTTCGATATGGTGTCGTGCAGTTGCCTTATGAAGAGGTTTACGTTGAATCGTCGCCAGTCGCCTATGTTGGTTATTCCGTTTGGCATCTCCTTGTATTGGCGTGAGTCGGGAATGGTCTGGCCGGCTACGGGGTAGGGGTAGAAGTAGTCGTCGATGTGTAGTCCGTCAACGTCATATCGACGCAGTATGTCGGCCACTACGGTGCATATATATTCTCGGTTTTCCTCTATTGCGGGGTTCATGATGAACTGTCCGTCGTAGGCGAACACGCGTTCGGGGTGTTTTATTGCCACGTGGTTTGAGGCAAGCTGCGTGGTGGTCTTCGTCTTGGCGCGGTAGGGGTTTATCCAGGCGTGCAGCTCCATGCCGCGCTTGTGGCATTGGTCGGTCATCCACTGCAGGGGGTCCCAGTAGGGGCTTGGTGCCTTTCCCTGCGCTCCGGTGAGGAAGCGGCTCCATGGCTCAAGGTCGCTTTTGTAAAGTGCGTCGCATTCAGGGCGCACTTGGAATATTATGGCGTTGCATCCGTCCTTCTGCAGTTCGTCGAGCTGATGGCTGAGCGTGCGTTGCATGGTTTCGGTCGTCATGCCGAGAAACTGTCCGTTGACGCATTGTATCCATGCTCCTCTGAATTCTCGTTTGGGTTGTGCCGTAATGGTCAGAGCCATCAGCAGCGTAAGTAATAGTGTAGTTGTTTTCATGACTTATCGTTTCTATATAAGGAAGGTTTCTATCTCTTCTGTCCAGTCCTCGCCGTTGTTTACCAAGAAGGTGTGTATGCCGAGGGCTTTGGCCGCCTCGATGTTGCGGGGACCGTCGTCGAGAAACAGTGTCTCGTCGGGCACAAGGTTTTCGCCTTTTATCATTGCGTTGAAAAACACGGGGTCGGGCTTCATGGCACCGCATTCGTAGCTCATGTAGGCCTTGTCGAGATAGTGGCTGAGCGAGTGGCCTTTGCCGTCAAACTCGCTGCTCATGACCCACGACATCATGTAGGGGTTGGTGTTCGACAGCAGCACTACGCGGTAGCCCCTTTCGCGCAGCTCCGCCATTTTCAGCAGGTTGCGTTCTGGCACGTCGCCGCAATAGCCTCTCCAGGCATATTGGCACTCCTGCCAGGTGAGTTCGCGGCCTACCAGCTGGCTCAGTTCGCGACGGAAGTCTTCGTCTGAAATCTTTCCGGCTTCGAGGTCGCCGAATATGCCTTGCTGCGTGTAGGCGTCAAGTCGTTGTTCGGCATCAGCCAGTCCCAATGCCTTGAAGCGTTCGATAGCCTGTTGTTGGTCGAGCGTGATGACCACTCCACCCATGTCGAATAGTATTGTCTTTATCATTATTCAAATAGTTTCAGCTTGTTTTTTCTTGCTTCTTCGATGCTTGCCAGAGGTCGTTGCTCGGCGTTGTAGTCGTGGCGCATCTGCTCGTATTTCTCGTTCAGCTCAGTTTCCAGCTTTGCCTCATCCTCGGCGTTGAGCAGCTGCGAGGCGATGATGGGGTTTTGCGACGCGTCCTTCATCCACACCACGGGGCCGCTATATACTGGCGCAATCTTCAGGGCCACGTGCAGTTCGCTGGTGGTTGCTCCACCTATCATGATAGGCAGGTGCAGGCCGGCCTTCTCCATTTCGGCCGCCACGTTCACCATCTCTTCGAGGCTTGGCGTTATCAGGCCGCTCAGACCTATTATGTCAACCTTTTCTTCTATGGCCTTTCTCACTATTTGTTCGGGTGGCACCATAACGCCCATGTCTATCACCTCGTAGTTGTTGCAGGCCATTACCACGCCTACAATGTTTTTGCCTATGTCGTGAACGTCGCCTTTTACGGTGGCCAGCAGCACTTTTCCGGCCTTTGCGCTGCCTTCGGTCCTTTGTGCTTCTATGTGTGGCTGCAGTATGCCTACGGCCTGCTTCATGGTGCGTGCAGTCTTCACCACCTGCGGCAGGAACATCTTGCCGCTGCCAAACAGACGGCCCACGGTGTTCATGCCGTCCATCAGCGGCCCTTCGATTATGTTCACCGCCTTCGGATATTTCTCAAGAGCCTCGGCGAGGTCTTCCTCAAGGTGGTCGCCAATGCCTTTTATCAGTGCGTGTTCAAGTCGTTTCTCCAGTGGTTCGCTGCGCCATTTCTCTTCTTGCCCGTCACCGGCGGCAGCCGTTGTTCCGGCGCCCTTGAGGCTCTCGGCTTCGGCCTTCAGTCGTTCGGCCAGTTCAATGAGTTGCTCGGCTGCGTCGTTGCGCCTGTTGAGCACCACGTCTTCTATAATGGTCAGCTGCTCGTCGGGTATGTCGCTGTAAAGCACTTTGGTGGCGGGATTGACAATGCCGAAGTCCATGCCTTTGGCTATTGCATGGTAGAGGAATACGGCGTGCATGGCCTCGCGTATGTAGTTGTTGCCGCGGAACGAGAACGACAGGTTGCTCACGCCGCCGCTGACATGCGCTCCGGGCAGGTTTTTCCGTATCCACTCCGTTGCCCTGATGAAGTCGGCGGCGTATGCATTGTGCTCTTCCATGCCGGTGGCTATCGCCAGAACGTTTGGGTCGAAGATTATGTCCAGCGGATTCATCCCTACCTCCTGGGTAAGAATGCGGTAAGCACGCTCGGCTATCTCTATCCTACGCTCGTAGGTAGTGGCTTGCCCCTGTTCGTCAAAACACATGACAACCACGGCGGCACCGTAGCGCATCACGTCGCGTGCATGGCTTTTAAACACTTCTTCGCCTTCTTTCAGCGATATTGAGTTGACTATGCACTTGCCTTGCACGCATTTCAGTCCGGTTGTTATTACCTGCCATTTCGACGAGTCGATCATTACAGGCACTCGGGTAACATCCGGCTCGGCGGCTATCAGGTTGAGGAAAGTCTTCATTTCCTCTTCTGCATCAAGCAGTCCGTCGTCCATGTTTATGTCTATCACCTGTGCGCCGTCGGCCACCTGCTTGCGGGCAATGCCTATTGCCTCGTCGTAGTTCTTCTCCTTTATCAGTCGCAGGAATTTCCGTGAGCCGGCCACATTGCATCTCTCGCCAACGTTGACAAATCCCAGCTCGGGGGTCACGTCGAGCAGGTCGAGGCCGCTCAGCCTCATTGTTTCGGGCTTGGGTCGTGGCGCACGTGGAGTCTTGCCTTCGGCCAGTGGAACGTAGCGGGCTATGAACTCGTCGGTAGTGCCGCAGCATCCGCCAACGATGTTCACCAAGCCTTCGTCGATAAACTCGGCTATTTGTGGAGCCATGGTGTCGGCCGTCTCGTCGTAAAGGCCCATGGAGTTGGGCAGGCCGGCGTTGGGGTGGGCGCTGACATACCATGGAGCCTTTCGTGCCAGTTCGGCAACGAAGGGCTTCATTTGCCGTGCGCCGAACGAGCAGTTCAGTCCAATGGAGAAGATGGGGTAGGAGCTTACACTTGCCATGAACGCGTCGAGCGTTTGTCCGCTTAGTGTGCGTCCGGCCAGGTCGCTCACCGTTACCGACAGCATTATGGGCAGTTGGCGTCCCTTAGCGTCCATCACGGCCATGGCGGAGTCGATGGCCGCCTTGGCGTTGAGTGTGTCGAAGATGGTCTCGATGAGTATCAGGTCGGCACCGCCGTCGATTAGTCCTTCCATCTGTTCCTTGTATGCCGCCGCCATTTCGTCGTATGTAACGTCGCGTTTCGCCGGGTTGGTCACGTCGGGGCTCATCGAGCATGTCTTGTTGGTAGGTCCAACAGAGCCAGCCACAAACCTTGGTTTCTCGATGGTTGAATATTTTTGTGCCATGCGTTTGGCAATGCGTGCACCCTCAAAGGCCATCTCGCGGCTGTAGTCCTCCAGCTTGTAGTCGGCTTGTGAAATGCGCTGACTGCTGAATGTGTTTGTAGATATTATGTCGGCTCCGGCTTCGAGATATTTTCTGTGTATGTCTTCTATCACATGCTGACATGTGATGTTGAGCATGTCGTTGTTGCCTTTCATCTGTGTTTCAGCATTGGCAAAACGACAGCCTCTAAAGTCTTCTTCCGTCAGAGCGTATTTTTGTATCATTGTGCCCATGGCACCATCCAGTATCAAAATACGTTCTTTGACTATTTCTCTTATGTCCATAATAATTATATTGTGGTTTTTGGGTAGTTAAGGAGTTGTAGGAGTTACGACTTTGGCTTTGAGCCGAGTCTTGAGGCGTAAGCATTTGTCTTGTCTCCTAATATTACAAGTATTATCTTAACTCCTTAACTCCTACTTTCAATAATGTTTCATCGCCCTGTCCATTTCGCGTCGGTCTTCCTTCTCCTTCAGCGTCTGTCGCTTGTCGAATTCCTTTTTACCCTTGCATAGTGCGATGTCCATTTTGGCCCGTCCGTTTTGGTCGATGAATACGAGCAGGGGTACTATGGTGTAGCCGGTCTGTTTGGTTGCGCTCTCCAGTTTCTGTATTTCCTTCTTGTTGAGCAGCAGCTTTCGGTCGCGCTTCATCTCGTGGTTGTTGTATGAGCCATAGAAATAGGGGCTGACATTCATACCCTTTACCCAAATCTCACCGTTGGTAATAAAACAGAAAGTGTCCACCAACGAGGCCTTGCCAAGTCTGATGGACTTTATCTCAGTTCCTGTCAACACAATGCCAGCCGTGAAAGTCTCGATGAAGAAATACTCGAACGAGGCTTTCTTGTTGCGTATGTTTACCGGGCTTTTCTTCCGTATGTTCAGTTCGTCTTTGTTCATTATTAACTCATCTTTAACTTCCCCTTTCATTCCGAAAGTTGAACTTTTGCAAATCGTTCTATGTTGTTGTCTATGTATTCTGCCACCTGTGCTGTCCAGCGTTCTTCGTTCTCTACAAACTCGTCGTCGAAGTCGTCAAACTCGGGCATTTTCTCAAACAGGCCCATGAATTCGTCGTCGCTGCATTCGCGCATTATCTCGTCTTTGTGAATCCTGTACAGCTTTTTCACTTCGTATATCATCTTCGACAAGTCGCGCAGCCCCCAATCCTTAACAACCTTTGCAAAGGGATTGAGGAATATGAAGTCGCCATATCCGTTGTGTATCAGCTGCACGAAACCGCCGTCCATCACCTCCTCCTGCAGGGCATGGTAGGCCCACAACGTCAGCTGGTCGGTGTTGAGCTCGGCCATGTTCTCGGCCGTCAGCTCGCCTCCTACCGCATCGTATATTGCGTTGAAAAACACGTTGACAAACTCGTCCATTCCTTCGCCTGCCGCACGTCGCAGGTCGGAATCTTTCACAAATATCTCTTTCATACGGGTGCAAAGGTAATAATAATGTGTGAAATGGCAAAATAAATTTGTTTTTATTTTGTTTTTAATGGTAGCTTGTCCTTGTTTAATGATTATGGGCGGACACATTGGCCCGCCCATACATGGTTTGTGGTTGTTTTCTAACGTGGTTGACTTTTCCTTTATTCCTTATCTAATAAAATAGGTGGAACTATTGCTTTGCCTTCAGCAGGTCGCGGATTTCAGTGAGCAGAAGCTCTTCCTTCGACGGTGCTGGCGGAGCGGCAGGCTTCTCTTCCTTTTTCTTCTTCTTGGCGAGTTTGTTGATGCCTTTGACGAGCATGAACACACAGAAGGCGATAATGGTAAAGTCGATGATGGTCTGAATGAACGCACCATAGTTGATTGTGGCTGCGGCCAGCTCTTCGCTTCCAATCTTCACGGTGGGCAGCTCGCATTTGAGGTCGGAGAAGTTGACACCTCCGATGAGCCATCCTATTGGCGGCATGATGATGTCGTTGACGATAGAGGTGACTATTTTGCCGAAAGCACCGCCGATGATAACACCGACAGCCATGTCAACAGCATTGCCTTTTACAGCAAATTCCTTAAACTCGTTGATAAATTTACCCATACTTTTAATTTTTTATAATATTTAATACTCGATTTTGGTGCAAAATTAAAAAATAATTTGTAACTTTGCACCCAAAAAGAAGAAAAAATGCTCAAGAAAGCGATATATTGTAGCTTTTTGCTGCTTTTGGAGCTTTTCTTAGGCGCATTTTGACGGAATTGATATAACATTAACCCTTTTAATAAAATAAAGAAGTAAAAATGATTAAGATTGGTATTAACGGATTTGGTCGTATCGGCCGTTTCGTATTCCGCGCAGCTCAGACTCGCGACGACATTCAGGTTGTAGGTATCAATGACCTTTGCCCAGTTGACTACTTGGCTTACATGCTGAAGTATGACACAATGCACGGTGCATTCGAGGGCTCTATCGAGGCTGACGTAGAGAACAGCCAGCTCATCGTTAACGGTCAGAAGATTCGCGTTACTGCAGAGCGCAACCCAGCAGACCTGAAGTGGAACGAGGTTGAGGCTGAGTACGTAGTTGAGTCAACAGGTCTCTTCCTGACTCAGGAGAAGGCTCAGGCTCACATCGAGGCCGGTGCAAAGTACGTTGTAATGTCAGCTCCTTCAAAGGACGCTACTCCAATGTTCGTATGTGGTGTTAACTTCGACAAGTATGAGAAGGGCACACAGTTCGTTTCTAACGCTTCTTGTACAACTAACTGCTTGGCTCCTATCGCTAAGGTTCTGAACGACAAGTTCGGAATTACC
>JAQXRI010000144.1 GCA_029218445.1 Prevotellaceae bacterium
CCCCCGTCATCACCCACCACTTCACCATCGACGAGTTCCAAAAGGGATTCGACGTGATGGAGTCAGGACTCTGCGGAAAGGTGATACTTGAGTGGGAGTAAAGGAGTTAAAGAAGTTAAGGAAGTTAAAGGAGTTAAAGAAGTTAAGGAAGTTAAAGGAGTTAAGGAAGTTAAAGGAGTTAAGGAGTTAAGCCATATGTTTAAGCGCAGAAAACCAAGCTCTCAATCATAGGCTTAACTCCTACACTCCCTTCCCCCTACACTCCTTTCTCCCCACCCCACTACAAAACCCTATATCCCCTACAAAAACAAAAAAAATGACCAAACTTCAATTCGACAACGACTACACATACGGCGCGCATCCTAAAGTGTTGCAACGCCTTGTCGAAACCAACGGCCTTGCCATGACCGCCTATGGAGCCGACGAATGCAGCGAACACGCACGTGACCTGATAAAGCAAGCCTGCGAAACGCCAGACGCCAACGTGTTCTTCCTTACGGGAGGAACACAGGCCAACGCCACCGTCATCGACTCGATGCTCTACCAGCATGAAGGCGTGATAGCGGTGGAAACAGGACATATCAACGTTCACGAAGCTGGTGCAATAGAATTCTGTGAGCACAAGGTGATAGCCTTTCCCGAACATGACGGCAAACTGCAGGCCACCGCACTGAGCAACTATCTGAAGGAGTTTTTCGGCGACTGCCGCTATCAGCACTGTGTTTATCCAGGACTCGTTTATATCACACTGCCCACTGAATTGGGCACGCTCTACACGGCAAAGGAACTGGCCGAGATTTATGCCGTTTGCCGGGAGTATAAGATACTTCTGTATGTCGATGGAGCACGTCTGGGATATGGACTCACGGCACCCGGCAACGACATCACCCTGCCCTATCTTGCAAAACACTGCGACGCCTTCTATATTGGAGGCACAAAATGCGGCGCACTGTGTGGCGAGGCGGTGGTGTTCACCCACAACAACGCCAACCGCTACTTCTTCAGCATACAGAAGCAACACGGAGCTGTAGTGGCAAAGGGGCGTCTCAACGGCGCACAGTTTGAAGCCCTGTTTACCGACAACCTCTACTTCGACATCTGCCGACACGGCATCGACATGGCCATGCGCATGAAGGAGATGTTTGTAGGCAAAGGCTACAGACTTTACCTTGACTCGCCCACCAATCAGCAATTTGTGGTGATACGCAACGACGTGGTTGAGCGTCTTGAACAAAGCATAGCTTTCACCCGTTTCCTCACTTTCGACGAGCAGCACACCATCTGCCGCTTTGTGACAAGTTGGGCCACTACGCCCGAACAGCTTGACGCACTTGACAAAATAATTTAGCGCATTATGAAGAAACTAATTTCTGCATCAATACTACTCATTGTTCTTGCCGTGCTTGCAGCGTGCGAGAAATATGTGTATGACGACTCCTTTGAGGAAGACGCCAACCTATGGATAAGCACCTCGGTGCAAACCGAGAGCTACACTAAATCGGTAAGGCCTTTGGGAGAGTTGTGCAGTAAAATTAGTTTCGCCATATATCAGGATGGTGTCAGGGTGAAATACGTAAACCAAAAGACTGGCGACAGCAACTTCGGCAATGTAGCCCTAAGCCTTGCGCCAGGCCACTACAGCATTGTAATCATTGGCCACTCGGGAGCCAGTTCGGCCACCACCACCAACATAAACAAGATAGCGTTTTCGAGCAAAGTCACCGACACCTTCCTCTACTGCGAGGAAATGGATATTGACGACACTCAGGCAAACATTACCGCCACACTGAAAAGAACGGTGGCGATGTTCAGGCTTGTCGTTACCGACGACATTCCCGACAATGTGGCGCGAATAAAATTCTACTATACAGGCGGTTCGTCAACACTTGATGCCGCGACGGGACTTGGATGTGTGGAAAGCCGACAAACTGAATACCGAGAGGTGACTGACGGCCAAAAGACCTTCGACATCTACACCTTTCCGCACAGCACAACCGACCACCTCAAGATTACCATCACAGCCCTTGACGCCGACGACAACCCCATAGCAGTAAAGGAGCTGAACGACGTGGAAGTGACCGTCAACATGATTACACGCTGCACAGGAAACCTTTTCGACGGCAGCGGCGGAACAACCTTCACCAAAATAGGCTTCGACACCAATGCCGACGACGAATGGGACGACATAAAAGACATTCAGATGTAGCCCATTGCCAACCATATGTCATTTTATAATCAATATGCTGAATTCAAACAGCAGATACATCGGCAGCGACACAAGCAGCAGCGTAAAGACATCTGACGTAGGAGTTATTACGGCTGCCACTACAAGTATGGCAACAATGGCGTGACGACGGTAATTGCGAAGAAACGAAGCCGAAACCAATCCCATCTTCGACATTATCCAAACAATTATGGGCATCTCGAACACTATGCCGAGCGTGATGCACATCATTATCATTGTGCTCATATACGACTGCAGCGTAACCATATTGGCCACGTCGCCGCTCACTTGATAGGTGCCAAGAAACCTGAAGGTAAGTGGGAATATCAGAAAATAGCTGACCGCCACGCCCACCATAAACATTACATATCCACTGCCCACGAGTGTCAGAGCATACTTCCTCTCGTTGTCATACAACGCAGGAAGCACAAAACGAAACAACTTGTAAATGATATAAGGCGATGCACACAGTACGCCCATGCACATCGCCGTCTTCATGTGTATCACAAACTGTTCGGCCAAGCCAGTATTGATGAGTTGCACGCTGAAATCGTCAGGCCCTTCCACGCCAATGGCCATGCAGACTCGTTGGATAAGCCGATAGGTTACAAAGTCGGAATTCTTAGGAGCGAGCACCAGGTCAAACAACTCGTCCTTGAACAGGAAAGCCACGACGGCGGCCAATACTGCCACCACGACAATTCTGATGACAGTATCCCTCAGCACGTCGAGATGCTCCCAAAAGGTGAGTTGATTGGTATCCTTCTCCATGCTCATTTGTTTTCTTCGTCGGTGTCCTTCAGTTCCTTAGTAGCCTCGTTCATGCCCTCCTTAAACGAGCGCACGCCCTTGCCAAGCCCCTTCATCAGTTCGGGTATCTTCTTGCCGCCAAAGAACAGCAGCACAACCAAAGCTATAAGCAGCACTTCCTGCATGCCTACGCCTCCGATAAATAATGTTGTCATATTCATTATATATTCAAGTTTATGATTTACAAAACTCCTTAACTTCCCAAATCAGAATGGTTTATTGACTGCATAAGCCGCTCCACGTATGCATCGATGCGGTGGAGTTCCTTGGGAATGTTTATGCGTTGCGGGCAATGCGACACACACTTGCCGCAACCGATGCAGCGACTTGCCTGGCGCAGCTTGGGCACACTCTTGTCGTAACCCACAAGAAACTCGCGGCGTGCCTTGCGGTAGTTCTCGTTAAGTGCCCCCACGGGCATGCGGTCTTCATTAAGGCATTTGTTGTAGTATAGCAGTATTGACGGTATGTCGATGCCATAAGGACAAGGCATGCAATACTTGCAGTCGTTGCACGGAATGTTGCCAAACTGTATCATAATGTTTGCAGCCTCCTCAAGGAAAGCGAGTTCGTCGTCGCTGAGCGGCTTCAGTGGCGAATAGGTTCGAATGTTGTCCTGAAGGTGTTCCATGCAAACCATGCCGCTGAGTACGGTCAGCACTCCAGGCATTGTACCTGCAAAGCGGAACGCCCATGAGGCGACGCTCTTCTCTGGCTCGCGCTGCATGAGATACGCCGCCACTTTTCCCGGCACCTTCGACAGTCGGCCACCCAACAACGGCTCCATCACCACGGCGGGAATGTTGCGCTTGGCAAGTTCGCCATAGAGATATTCGGCATCGGTGTTTGCCGGATTGGTACTCTTGGCGTGCCGCCAGTCAAGATAGTTGAGCTGTATCTGCACAAAGTCCCACTTGTATTCGTCGTGCTTCGACAGCAGATAGTCAAACACACGTATGTCGCCATGATACGAGAATCCCAGATTGCGTATTCTTCCCGCCTTCCGCTCGGCCAGCAGGAAGTCGAGTATGCCGTTGTCAACATATCGCTCGGCATATTCCGCCATGGCATCCTTGCCTCCGCCGATGGCATGCAGCAGCATATAGTCGATGTAATCAACCCTCAGCTCCTTCAGCGAATTGTGGTACATGGCCATCGAGGCTTCACGGCTGCGCGTGTCGGGAGCGAAGTTCGACAGTTTGGTGGCTATGTAATACTTGTCGCGCGGATGACGGCTAAGTGCAATGCCCGTCGAACGCTCTGAAAGGCCTTGGCAATAGGCAGGCGAGGTGTCGAAATAGTTTACGCCATGTGCAATGGCATAGTCAACCAGTCGGTTCACTTCCTCCTGGTCTATTTCATTCTTCACTTCTTCACCGTCGTCTTTGCGTTCAACTTCCTTGGTTGGCAGCCTCATCATGCCGTAGCCAAGTATCGACACCTTGTCGCGGGTTGTGGGATTGTTGCGGTAAGTCATTTTGTCGGTCGGCACCTCGCCCTCCGGCATTTCCTTACCCGTCTTGCTGCCATTGCAGGATGCTAGACCGGCAGTTGCGGCACCGGCAACCCCCGCTATCTTTATGAAATCTCTTCTTGATATATTCTTGTTCATAAATGTTTTTTAGTTGACAACTGAATTAATACAAACTATGCCTCTCATGTCCCTCTACGTATATAGCACTGAACGGACGTGCCGGACAAAGGTTTTCACAAGCTCCGCAGCCTATGCAACGCTCTGCGTTGACAACAGGTATTTTGGGCGACTCGTCGTCGTCAGCATCAATGTGAACCATCAGTATGGCACCTGAGGGACAGTGGCGCGCACAGTTGCCGCAGCTCACGCCGTCGGTCACTGGCAGACAGTTCTTCTTGATCCATACGGCATGACCTATACGAGTGGAAGACTTCTCGGCCACACTTATAGGACGTATGGCTCCCGTAGGACACACCTCAGAGCAACGCGTACACTCCGGACGGCAGTAGCCATTCTCGTACGACATTTCGGGCTGCATCAATGTTTCCAAGTTTGTTGAAGGGCGAAGCACACCTGTGGGACATTCCGACACACAGAGTTGGCATGCCGTACAATGACGTGCAAACTCTCCCGCACTCCAAGCCCCTGGCGGCACGAGCGGCGTGGCGCGGTCGGGCACCTTCTTGTCTTCAATGGCAGCCAAACCGCCATCCACCTTCTTCTCCTGAGCCTTTACAAGCGACGCGGCGGCAAGGGTAGCCGTAAGGGTGAGGAAACTGCGGCGCGACTTGTCGGCCGAATCATTGCCGCAGGCATCAGCCGCCAACTTTTTATTCTTATGTCCTGTCGGTTTTGCCTTGCCCAAGGCATAGCCCAAGGTCAGTGCGCCGTGATGACAATTCTTCATGCAGTCCATGCACGCCACGCAACGGCTATAGTCTATGCGGTGGTTCTTGGCGTCGATGCATGAAGCCTTGCACTTCTTGGCGCATCGCTTGCAGTTGTTGCATTTCGACGTGTCAATCATCGGGCGGAACAGCGCATAGCGCGAGAGCAATCCCAACACTGTGCCTACTGGGCAGATGGTGTTGCAATAAGTTCGGCCACCCAGCCATGCAAGTACAGCCACCACCACAAATGTCGCGGCAGCCACAATGGCCACGGGCGACAGCGAAGGCGACGCCACGCTCGACACCATTCGCCCATAAGAGCTGTAAGGAGCAAGCAAAGCCACAACAGGGCCAACGCCAGCCGCAATGGCAGCCACAAAAGCCAACAGTACGCCGTATCGCAACCATTTCTTCTCGCCCGAAAACTTGAAGCGCATCTTTTTCTTCTTTCTCCTTCCGCTCAACCACGACACGACGTCCTGCAACACGCCAAGCGGACAAACCACCGAACAGTATATCCTGCCCACGAGCAGTGTCAGCACCACCAACGCCACCACCACCACGACATTCATGGCAAGAATGGCCGGCAGCAGCTGCATCTTGGCGGTCCACCCCACCCACTGCTGCAGCGTCCCTGTAGAATCAACAAACAATGCCGTCACCGACAGGAAAAACAGTACGGCCAAGGTTATTCTTATTTTTCTAAACATAACACTCTCACATTTTTTGATTATTTGCCAATTTCAAGTCCATCAGCGAAACGTTTTCGTTGCGGTATCGTGCATTGGGGTTCTTTTCCTTGCCGTCAGGCCATACTCCCTCCTCCTGCTCTTTAAACTGTATAGCCTTCTGCGGGCAGTTTTGTATGCAGGCAAAGCAGAACTCGCAGTCGCCTTCCATCCTCACTCCCCTGCCCGTCAGGTCGTAGTTGCCATGCGGACACACGTAAGTGCAGATGCCACAGTCGATGCAGTCGTCAGTAACCCGAAAATATTTCTCGCTTTTCAACAGGAAGCCCACCTCGGGGTCGATGCCCGTGCGCTTGAGGAATCCCTCATGCTGCTCGCGCTCCTCCTGAGTTACCGGCTCATGCCACTTGCGCCGTTGCTTCAGGTCGGCCGTTATGCGCTGGAGGCTTTCGGGAATGTGCTTGTCCATCTTCATCTGCTCGTTCATGTCGAAGTTGGGCAGCCAGTTGTCAACCATAATCATGGTTGTGATATAGTCGAAGGCATTGTTGGCCCGACGTGAGATGTCGTTCCATATCTCCACCGAGCTGCACTTGCGCATTCCGTAGGTTAGCACGGCAAACTTATATTCAGCCTTCAGCCGAGCTTTCTGTATAAAACGCCTTACCATTGTCGGCGGCATGTGGCCATATACGGGATAGACAAGTCCTATCTCGTCGGCCTCAATGTCATATCGGCCTTGCCTGACGAGCTGCGGTATGCTCAGCGTTTCGCCGTCTTTCCCGGCAAGCTGTCGAGCCACGTAAAGACAGTTGCCCGTGCCCGTAAAGTAGAGCACTACCCTCTTCTTCGCACTCTCAGAGCACGAAGTCAAGGCCATGATACCCGACGACGTCATGACTGTCGTCAACGCCGCCGAGCCCATCAGCTTCAAAGCCATGCGGCGACTCATTCCGTTCTTGTCACTCATAATTAAAAAATTAGCATTAATGAATTTGGCTGCAAAGTTACGGAAAACAACGCATACCGCATGTATAAAAATTACGGAAGAAAATACCTTTTTTGTGGTTTCTTCAGTTGTCAGAATTCAAAGTCAAGGCACGTACGCTGTACGGTGTATGGGCGCACCTTGCCGTCGGCCACTGCCACATGCTCAGGATGCACGGCATAAGCCTTTAGGGCTTCGGGCGACTCGAGCGTGCTGTCGAGCATTACGTCGCAGTTTGACGAGTCGAGCCTTCCGTCAACGTTCACCTTCACTTCCACAAGTCCCGGCACCTTTCCAACAAGTGCCTCAAGACCTTCCTTAATTCCCTTTTTCACTTCAGCCTTCTCGTCGGCCGACAGTTCTGGATTCAGTGTCCACAGAATGATGTGCTTTACCATTGTTTTTCTTTTTAAATTAAAATATGCTGCAAAGATAGTGCAAATGAGTGAAATGACAAAGGAAAATCCTATTTTTCTTTGCATTTCCGAGTGTAGCCTATCTTATCTAAAGATAGTGCAAAAAATCGATTAAGCGAAGGAAAAGAGAATTTATTATCTTTTCTGAGCGTGAGATTTTTTGTATCTTTCTATCCTGCATGTATGCTGCTTTGTTTCCTTGTCGTAGTTGATGCCCACGAGCAGGATGTCGCCGGTGTAGTCGGCCGTCTTCGACGGATATTGCTTGCGCTTGATTTGGTCGATAGCGGTGTCGGCTGTGTTGTTGAACTTTAGCTCAATGACCAAGGCAGGCTTGTTGACATTGCGACGTGGTATCATCACGAGGTCGGCATATCCCTTGCCCGTGGCATACTCGCGGTGTATGACATATTCGTTCTTTGCCCAGATATATGCTACGGTCAGCACGCAGGCAAGCGAGTTTTCGTCGTTGTAGGACAGTATGCTGGTATGCTCGTCGTGGGCAAGGTCGATGGCTTGGGCCACAGCCTGCTCGTTGCCGGCTATGGTGGAGTCGAGGAGAGACTTGGAATTTTTTATTGTTTTGACCAATGGTTCCCATGACGTGGCTTTTATTGCATTGTTCATCTCGTCAGCCACCTCCTTATTTGGAATATAGCACTCAAATGTGTCTTTGTTATATGCCAAATATCCAAGATGAATCAATACTGTCAGCACATCGTTCTTGCTTCTTATGATATGCATGTCGTTGAGGAACTCTGTTGTATCGACATAGACACTCTCTCCCGCAAGCATACGTATGATGTCGTCCTTTAGTCCGTCGAAATTCATTTGGATATATGTCTTCACCGAATCGTAGGCTCCAGTGGTTGTCCAGTAGCTGCCATACTCTTCATTGTTGATGGCCTTCATCACGGAATAAGGATTGAACATACGAGTAGCCTTGCCAATGCGATAACCGTCATACCAACTTTCCATCTCCGTCATGTCCAAACCATGTTTTTCGCAGAGCATCTTCACCTCCTCATGTGTGAATCCTAAAGACTCTGACATCTTGCCTGGACGAATCATGGTATATTCGCAGAAGTTGTTCAGAGCCGACTCGGTGTTGTATTTCTTTATTGGCAGTATGCCCGTGAGGTATGCTCCGGCAAAGACACTGTTAGAGTTGGAACCCTTAAACAGGCGGCGGAGCAAATCGACGTATGCCGTCACAATGTCATCGTCTGTTCCCATTTCGCGCAGTATGGCGTCCCATTCGTCGATGATTATCACGAAACGCTCGCCTGTGCTGTTGCTGATGCGAATGAGGATTTCCATCAAATCGTCATCTTGCTCTCTGTTAATCTGGGGTATTTCTTTAAGAACATCGTCAATGATTTTGTTTTGAATCTTTCTCACGATATCTTTCTCACCCCTGAATCTTGTGGTGAAGTCGGTCATATCTACACGTATCACATAGTATTTGTTGAGATACGTCTCAAACGACGGGTCCTGTTCCGCCTTCAATCCACGGAACAGCTCTCGCGAGTCGCACGACTTGTCGTAGTATGCCGCCAGCATCCTTGCCGCCATCGACTTGCCGAAGCGTCGGCAACGGGTGACGCAGCTGTAGCGGCTCTCGGAATTGAGAGTCGCGTTGACGAGTGGTATCATCGATGATTTGTCAACATACTCGTGAGCGACGATGTCGCGGAAGTCACTGTTACCTTTATTTATATATATACCCATGGTGTCAAGTATCATGCAGGAGTGATATGCCCGCATTTCCGTGGCAAAGATAATGCAAATCGAAGACAATACAAAATAAAAGTCGAAAAAACTTTAGAAAAAAGGTGCTACCCTCGCCTTCTGTCACGCTTTGACAGTCGCCTGTAATAACTATGACAGTAGGCTGTCATAACCGTGAGAGTCTTCAAGGTGTAGTTATTCTTCATCCACGAACAAGTTATTCTCGTGTTGTATATACCTGCTTGCACAGCACCCTACACTCTACATCATTTACGTCTTATGCATTGATAATCTGTAAGTTACGGAATGCAGGGTACCTCCTGACCCTACATTCACTAACCATTTGAAAACAAGATGTTTAGGTGCAAATGATGTAGAGTGTAGGGTTACAGCGGCATCCATCGTCAAATTTCCACGACAGTCCAAGTCAAAAAAACCAAGAGCGCAATCGGCGAAGTACACAGGCCTGCGTCACGCCTGTTCCACAGCTTGCGTCACACTTGTTCCAAAGCTGTTGTCACAACTGTTCTGCAACTATGGAACGACCGTGATAACAGCTATCGTTAGACAACAGCCATGGAACGACCGTGACAATAGAGTATCCAGTTGCCAGCTGATTGCCGAATGACACCATTTCTTACTGTAACACTGTAACGTGTAACGCATCGGCGAATGGAAGGCTGCGTTACACGCTACAGTGCTACAGTTGTTTTTGCACGGTGAAATTCTTTACAATCGTCCCGAACTCGTCTCGAAGGCATCACGAAACCATACCGAAGGATGGCGAAGTACAAAAAATTAACAAACCCTTCAAACCCTTCAAACTTCTCAAACCCTTCAAACTTCTCAAACCTTCAAACACCTCCAACCATGAACGACTTGTTTTGGTAACATGATTTCGATGCCGATTTTAGTCATTTTTCTCTGTTTTTCGATACGATTTTTGGGAATTATTTGTATCTTTGTCCCCAAAAAACAGAGTGTTTGGAATCACAAATATAATGAGAATAATATGATTGAGGAGATTTTGGAATATAACAAGACCTTTGTTGATAGCAAAGGTTATGAGAAGTATTTGACCGACAAGTATCCTGATAAGAAACTTGCTGTATTGTCATGTATGGATACACGCCTGACGGAACTGCTGCCAGCAGCTCTCGGACTTAAGAACGGCGACGCAAAGATTATCAAGAATGCCGGCGGACTGGTCATTTCCGCCTTCGACTCGGCTATGAGAAGCCTCATTGTAGCAATCTACGAATTAGGCGTGGAGGAAATAATGGTGGTGGCACACTCGCATTGCGGTGCATGCCACATGAGCTATGACCATTTCCATCATGAGATGATAGCTCGTGGAGTGACCGACGAGACTCTCGACACAATCAGGAAATGCGGCATCGACCTAAACCAATGGCTTGAGGGATTTAAGGACACGCCCGAATCTGTCAGGAAGACAGTAAACACGATAAAGACCCATCCTCTTGTCCCCAAAGACATTACGGTAAGAGGATTCATCATCGATTCCGAAACAGGCGAGTTGGAGGAGATATAATCTCTACTATACAAAAGAAGGGCTGCCCCCCTTTTTGCATGGTGACAGCCCTTCGAGAAAACCTAAAACTAATCAATTGCAATTTGGCGTTGTATTCTCTTCACGTCATCCTTTGACACTCGTGGCATCGTGATGGTGAGCACGCCATTGTCAACCTTGGCACCTATGTTGTCCTTCACCACATCGTCGGGCAGCACATACACCTGCTGGTAGTTGGAATAGCTGAACTCGCGGCGCAGATAGTGCTCCTTCTTCTCCTCTTCCTTCTTCTCGTTCTTCTTCTCCATCTTGATGTGCAGGTTGCCGTCAGCGTCGATGTTGATGTTGAAGTCGTCCTTCTTCATTCCGGCTGCAGCAAGCTCTACAGTATAGTCGTGTTCTGTTTCCTTAACGTTGATTGCCGGGGCGGTTGCGTTTGTACGCGGCATAAAGTCAGTATCAAAAAAGTCGTTGAAAACTTCTGGCATCCAAGTATTTCTCATTACTGGTAACATATCAAATACCTCCTAATTATATTTTAATCTTACGTTTATCGTTTGCTTGCCTTCGGGCTTCCGCCCATCGGCTTGCACTAAGTATACTGCAACTTACGTGCCAAAAACGTTTCGCTGTTTCCACCGATAAATCGTAAGCAAAATTGGCAGTTTCGGCGACAGATAGTCAGCAGCAAAGGACAAATTGGCGGAGAATGTTGGTGCAGCAGAGGTTCTCCCACAGATTTCACAGATCATCACAGATGTTAGGGTGCGCAGCCAACCGAACAGATGGCACCAACCGAGCAAGAAGTGCACCGTCAGCTTGGTTGGTGCAGCAGAGACTGCTGCACCCCCTGAGAAATGCGCATCAACAGACTAAGAGTTGCGCTACCCGACATTTCGTTTTAGAATGTTACCGCGTACTGGTAACACTGTTACATGTACGCGGTAACGACATTACCAGTATGCGGTAACAGCGTTACCAGTACGCGGTAATCACCCAAAGGGGGTGCCCCAGCAAAAAAATCCTCGCAAAATGCTTGCTCGTTTCACAATTAATGCGTACCTTTACCCCGCGAAATAGAAATCCGCACGCAGAGCGTGTTTTGTGCGGACACAGACATTATTACCCTTATATACTGCTCGCGCGAGCGTAAGTATAACTCGGTTCTCTTCGGTGTAAAGACGAAAGGAAGTGTTGTTGTATTTACGCAATTTTTATTTTATTACGTTTCTACTCACACCACTCCCAACCGCATCTTCTCCACGCACGCTGACGCCCATGAAGCACGCAAAGCAAGTTAAAGCGATGCACGTGCTGACGCCGCAAGGCACGCTGGCGCCCGTCGGAGCACACGACGCCGAACCCATACCTCTCAAAGAATCTAAAGACCACAAACTTTTTAAATACTATACCTATGGAACTTAAACAAGCTACTGCCGGAACAATGGAGTCCGGCGACATCATGATTCAGATTGCCCCTTGCGAGAAAGAGGGACTGAACATCGATTTGCAGAGTTCGGTTGCCTACCAGTTCGGCGACCAGATACGCAAGGTGATAGCTGAGACGCTCGAAGGACTCGGTATCACCCGTGCCGAGGTGCACGCCACTGACAAGGGTGCGCTCGACTGCACTATCCGCGCACGCGTCACTGCGGCTGCCGTAAGAGCTACGGGCAAAGACGTGTGGAAAGACTAACCCCCCAAAAAAACTTTTTGACCTATGAAACGACTAAGAAGAACTATGATGTTCGTGCCGGGAAACAACCCCGGCATGATGCAGGATGCATATATATATCATCCCGACTCAATAATGCTCGACCTTGAGGACTCTGTTACAATGGCAGAGAAAGACGCGGCACGCCTGCTCGTCTACAACGCATTGAAGACCATCGACTATGGCACGACGGAAATGGTGGTGCGCATCAACCCGCTCAACACTCCGTACGGCAAGAAGGATATCGAGGCTGTCGTTAAGGCTGGCGTCGACGTCATCCGTATGCCTAAGACCGAGACTGCCGAGGAAGTGATCGAGGTGGAGCGCGAGATAGAGAAGGTGGAGCAGGAGCTGGGCTGCGTGGGTCGCACGCAGATAATGGCTGCGCTCGAGAGCACGCTCGGCGTGGTGAACGCCTACGCCATCGCTACCGCTTCTAAGCGCATGATGGGCATCGCCCTGGGCGCGGAGGACTACTGCGCCAACCTGAAGACACAGCGCTCGCCCGAGGGCATGGAGCTGCTCATGGCACGCCAGACTATCGTGGTGGCTGCACGCGCTGCAGGCATCGACGCGCTTGACACCGTCTACTCTAACCTCAACGATATGGAGACATTCCGCAAGGAGGTGGAGCTGATTCATCAGTTGGGCTTCGACGGTAAGTCGATCATCAACCCGCGCCAGATAGAAATCATCAACGAGGTGTTCACGCCGACTCAGAAGGCTATCGACAAGGCGCTCGCCGTTATCGCTGCCATCAAGGAGGCTGAGAAGAAGGGTTCGGGCGTTATCGCCGTGAACGGTAAAATGGTTGACCGACCAGTGGTGATACGCGCACAGCGCGTCATCGATTTGGCACTGGCTTCGGGCGTAATTAAACAGGAGGACATAGCATGAGCACACTGAACGAAAGACATACCCTCGCCGAGCAGGTGGCTCAGGCTATGGGAAAGAGTGTATATAATAATGTAGAGGCACACAAGGACATCACGCCGCGCCTCGAACTGCAGCAGAAAAGCCCCAAACTCATGACGCTCGAGGAGGCTATACGCCACTCGGGACTGAAGGACGGCATGACAATATCGTTCCACCACCACTTCCGCGGTGGAGACAAGGTGGTGAACATGGTTGTGGCTAAGCTCGCAGAGATGGGATTCAAGGGTCTGCACCTCGCAGCTTCAAGCTTGCAGGACGTACACGAACCGCTCATCGAGCACATTCGCAACGGCGTAATCACAGAGATTTCGACATCGGGTCTGCGCGGCGAACTGGCTAAGGAGATTTCGCACGGACTGATGGAGAAGCCGGTGGTGTTCCGCTCGCACGGCGGACGCGGCGAGGCTATCGCCTCGGGCGAGTTGCACATCGACGTGGCGTTCCTCGGCGCTTCTTCTTCAGACCCGCTCGGCAACGCCTGCGGCTACTCGCGCTCGGAGAACGCTAAGAGCATCTGCGGTTCGCTCGGTTACGCGCTGCCCGACGCTCATTACGCCGACAAGGTGGTGATACTCACCGACGACCTCGTGCCTTATCCTAACACTCCGAACTCTATCTCGGAGCACGACGTCGACTACGTGGTGGAGGTAGAATCGGTAGGCGACTCGTCGAAGATTGCTTCGGGAGCCATCCGCGACACTAAGAACCCGCGCGACATTCTGCTCGCTCAGCAGGCTGCAAAGGTGATTGTGAACAGCGGCTACTTCAAGAACGGATTCTCTATACAGACCGGTTCGGGCGGTGCTTCGCTCGCTGCCGTGAAGTATATACGTCAGAGCATGATAGACCAGGGCATCAAGGCTTCGTTCGCCCTCGGCGGCATCACGGCTCACATGGTGAAGATGCACGAGGAAGGACTCATCGAGCGCCTCATCGACGTGCAGTCGTTCGACAAGGTGGCTGCAGAGTCGCTCAAGAACGACCTGAAACACAAGGAGGTGTCGGCTTGCGAATACGCAAGTATGCACGAGCAGGGCGCTGCCACACACTATCTCGACATCGTGATACTCTCGGCGCTTGAGGTGGACGTCAACTTCAACGTGAACGTGCTCGTAGGTAGCGACGGCATCATACGCGGCGCTATCGGCGGACACCCCGACACAGCCGAAGACTCAGCACTCTCTATCATCGTCTGCCCGCTGCTCCGTGGCAGAATACCGTGCGTGGTTAACGAGGTTACTACGCTCATCACTCCGGGTCGCACCGTAGACGTGGTCGTAACCGAATACGGCATCGCTGTTAACCCGGCTCGCCCGGAGATAGCAGAGCGTCTGAAGGCTGCCGGCTTGAAGCTCGTCACACTCGAGGAGCTCCGCGACCGCGCACTCTCTGTAATCGGCAACCCCGCACCGCTGCCGTTCGGCGACAAGGTGGTAGGCGTCGTGATGAACCGCGACGGATCTGTGCTTGACGTGATAAAGAACATTGAGGAATAACAGGGAGAGGGGCGCCCCCGCTTGTTGCACGCATTTCGTGCTGTTTTGCCATGTTTTGTACTGGCTTAGTGCAAAAAATCGGC
>JAQXRI010000145.1 GCA_029218445.1 Prevotellaceae bacterium
AATACAGCCTCATTTGTTCCTGTGAACTGAGTGAGAACATCTTTGTCGGCATCATCGCCAATGGCAATAGCAATCTTGATGGCATTCTTGAACCAGTTATTTGCCTTCAGCTTTGACAGACCTCCGTGAAAATCATCGGTAGGACCACCATCCGAAAGGAGAATAATAGCAGGAGCAAAACTTCCGCTTGGAGTCTGCATGAAACCATTACGAGAAAGCTTTGAGTTGAGTTCAAGACATGCAGCACCAAGTGATGTGAGACCACTTGCTGTTACATCCTGCCATACAAACTCAGATGCAAGCTTTGGTTCGTCATAAAGCCAGTTGCAACCGCTTGAAAATTCAAGAGCAGCTACTTTAATCTCTGCATCTGGGTTAGAAGCAGAAATCTCATCAAGCATAGGAAGTACGTTCTCAACAGCATCATTAACGGCACCAATCTTGTTACCGATCATACTACCTGATGTGTCGATTACGAAGAATAGTGTCATTGTTCTGCGTGGGACACTTACCACGTCATCTAAAAGTCCCATAAAATTATTTGTTAGAGTATTTGATATTTTTAATTACTTGCTTTTCTTTTGAGTCAACTTCAAAGGATCAACCTTGATGATCAAAGTGAGGGCCAGATATCCATTGATCGGAATAGTAGATTCGACCAGCTTTACTGTGATATACAGAAAGGGGGATATATAACTCACGTTTGAATTTTGTTTTATTTGAAGTTAAAACATAATTAATGAAAATGCAACGCTCTGATAACTTGACCTCTCTGTGTTTTCCTGCAAACCATCCCATATATATGGTTGGATTGTATGCAGTACTTACCTTAATCTCGGAAGCAGTATATTCTTTCGAGGAAAGAGCCTTTTTTAATTCTTGCAAATTGGCAGTTGCTGATTGGCCATACGATGTAATGGAAACAATCAACAATAGCATTATGAATAGATGTCTCATGATTTGCAATTTGTTATTTCTCCGCGATATGGAATCTCACGTATTTTGAATGTTATCTTTAAGCCTTCTTTTACAGGCATAATGTCTTGTGATTCTACAGTCTTCACCTTGCCGCTTGGTGTCTCAACAGTCCATTTGTCAGGAGATATATTCTTTATCAGCAATACTCCATTGGCATCTTTCGAAACGATAGCATCAGGTGTATTGTCATTATCAATAAAGATTTCTGTTTTATCTGTGAGAGGTAATGATCTGTTATTGATGAGCAAGCGTTTTGAAATGTCAATGGAACATCCTCTGTTGATACACTTGCCGGCCGCTCCACTGGTCTCAACAAACGTTTCTTCCTTGCAAATAGGACAGATTACCAACTGGTCGCGAACCTGCGAAATGATTTTCTCCCAGTTCTGTTCTATCATTCGCTTCTCAGGGTTCTGTAGATACTCCTGGCTGAACTCACGTTCAAATGTTTCTCTAAGGATAGAAGGGAATACTGGCCAACGCCTGATGACATTCTGATGGATTCCTCTTACAGGACGGTTAGCGTTATTTGTCGGGTCGTAAATGAAGATGGCTTCACTTCCATAAAACTTGCGTTCAAAACTTTCCGTCATGCAAGGGCATGCAACAACTCGTTCCCCTTCAAATGGATGATTGGCATAGAAGAGCATGAATAAAATAACCGAAAGTGAGAATCTATCGCTTCGTTTGTCTGGTATGCCACCAGCAACAATTTCAGGAGCCATGTAACGGGCTTTACCCATGATGCCAGACTTCTCGCCCTGAGGCATTACGTTGTCATTATCACAGATGAGCACATCTCCATTATTGGGATCGATGAAGAAGTTGCCATCGTTGAGATCCTGATAACTATAACCACAACGATGGAGCATCATGAAACCATCACAAATCTTCATAGCAGCCGCAAGCATTGCGGTAAAAGACTTGAAGCTGACCTTTGCAAGCAGGTAGTTGCCGAATTCGTAGTAGTTTTTAGGTCTTAACTGCATTATATAACCAAAGCTACCAAGTTGACGGTTGGTCAAGTGCTCTGGCCAAAGGAATGCATCAGAAGGAGCACCATTCATGATGTTCTTTTCAAGATTCCTGTAAAACTTCTCGTCTGGTGCTGTCAAGTACCATTTAAGAGCTTTCTGCTCACCATTCAAATCAACGAGATAGACAATGCCTTGTCCACCTCTACCTAATTCCTTGATGATGGTCACACAACCGCCGTCAGTTAGTGATATTCTTGTTCCTTTTGCTAAATCTGCCATTGTATATCGTTTTAGTAACCTCCACCTTTAAGATCAACCTGTTCTACTGAAACAACATTCCCACTTGCTCCACAGTTGGGGCATGTTACATACTCCTGTCCGTGGTAGCAGAAGAACTTGTTGCACGAAGAGCAAATGATGTGTCGTTTTTCTCCACAATAAGGACACCCTGGATATTCAGCATCCAAGATTACGTTGCCCTTGACATTGGTTTTATCATAACCTTCTCGCTGTGCTTTTTCCTTATCAATCTTAAAAGCCCATACGAACTTGTACTGACCCGAACAAATCTTATCGACTGTTATGCCGAAAGGTTGTTTGGTTCGTTCACAAGCTGCCATTACTGCAAATGCTTCATTGCTCAATGTTGTCATAATTTGCTATAAGTTACGTAAGTATAGGTGCAAAGTTAATGTTTTTATGGCAAAAAACAAACCTTTTACGAATATTTTGTTAAAAAACCAAGTTTTTTTCGAGAAATCTTTCTGTTTTGGGCGAAATTACTTTAAATTTGCAATCAAATTTGCAATAATAATGGGTTTATATTGGCGTAGAAGCACAAAGATTCTTCCAGGTGTTCGTATCAACTGGAGCAAAAGTGGACCAAGCATATCAATGGGGCCAAGAGGCGCAAAAGTAAACATTGGTAAGCGTGGAACTTATGTGTCTGGAGGCATTCCAGGCACAGGTCTTTATTACCGTCAAAAAGTGGGTGGAGGATTCAAAACAAGAGGTTCTTCGAATGGAGGAACTTACCCCACAAGAACGAATGCGCAGACAACTTTAGGTTTCTCAAAACAAGGTTGTCTGTTGTCAATTGTTGCGTCCATAATCCTCTCATTGTTACTCTCAAGCAATTTTATAACAGCTGCATTGGTTGTTGTCATTGCTGGAGTATGCTGGTTTATTATGTCACGAAAGTCTGTTACAGTACCTCTGTCAAATCAGAATCCATCTCAACCTACACAGCCAGCAACTGCCTCCACGACAAACACCCCAACTTCTTCACCGCCAGTCCCTTCTTCGGATGATATTGACGTAAAAGTTGCAGTTGCAGAAGTTGAGCATCTTATTTCAGAGATTGACAATACAACAGACAAAATAAAGTTGCCACCAATATACCGCAAACTCATGTCAATCGTCTATAAATTGGAGAAAATCAATGGTGTTGAAATACAAGGTTTTCCAATCGAGATAGCAAAGAAAAGAATATTAGAAAATTACCGTAAACGATTAAATTCTTAATCACGTAATCAATGGGGTATATTATAGCTATAGTTAGGGATGTTCATAAAATTATACTGAGACTGCTTGGCTGGAGCAGAAATGTCGCAAAGGTTATAAACATAATTGTTGTTAAGATGTTGCTGACTCTTGTTTATGTCCTCGTAATAATTCCGTATCATGCTTTTATGCAAGGTAATAAGGAAAAACGATGGGTTGTTCTCAATAAAAAATATATTAAACAGGATTTTATACACATGGGGTAAAAGATATAATTATGAAAAGAGAAATAATAGACGACATCATCGAAAGAACAGAACACACAACAAAGGCGAGTGTTTATTATGATTGGTTTATGGTAGGAGTGATCATTGTGAGCATTCTACCTCTGATGTTTATGCAGACCTATAACGCTTTCAAGATAACAGAGATGATAGCAACCACGATCTTCGTTGTTGACTATTTTTTGCGTTGGATAACAGCAGACATCAGATTGAAAAAAGGGAAAAAATCCTTTTGGTTATACCCATTCACCTTTATGGCGGTCATTGATTTGCTGTCTATCCTTCCTGCTATTTCCATCATTAATCCTGCATTTAGATTATTGCGTTTTATCAGATTGCTTCGGATTATACGAGTTATGAAACTAGCTTGGTATTCAAAGCCAATAGCTATATTCGCAAAGATTTTATACAAGGAGCGTCACATTCTCATTTCCGTCTTGATTATATCTCTTGCATACATATTTATTACAGCTTTGGTGTTGTTTAATGTAGAGCCGCATGTGAATCCACATACAGGAGAACAGACATTCAATTCATTCTTTGATGCACTCTATTGGGCAACCGTAACGCTCACCACCGTAGGATATGGAGACATGTGTCCTGTTACTGACATCGGTCGTTTCGTTAGTATGCTGTCCTCTCTTTTCGGAGTAGCCATCATAGCCCTACCATCAGGTGTAATTACCGCCAGCTATTTAGACGAGTTGAGAGAGGGGAGGAAGCAGTAATTTTTAGTCCTCTTTGTAAGCTCAACTGAGGCCAGAAAAATAATGTATATGGAGCTAAAGCGATTTTATGTACATATTTACAATACATCCCCGAAACGGCTTGTACTCAGATTTCGGGGATAATTATGAGCGGTGCCACCACTCCGCTACGAAAATCCGACAACGTGAATCAGCGATACCATCTCACAGATACATCGCCGATTTTGTCAGTTGAAACTCTTGTATCGTCATATATACATGGAATAACTTCTTTTCCGCATTCATTTATGAAACCAACTTTATCTTGCCTTGTTACTTTAAGCAATCCTAATGTAAATTCCCTTTTATAGTCATCTCCAATCTCATCGTATACATAAGAGTTTACACTTTCTCCTGTATTATCAAGATCAGATAACGATATTTATTGGAGTACTGGCGAAAACGGAGCATGTTCACTCACTCGGAACGGTTTAATCCACCCTCTTTTGAATCGAAGAACGGCTTAAGAACCGCTTAGAAACAGAGTATATCCGTTCAAAGAGAAAAAAAATAGTCGCTGTTATCCAATGACTTGCGACCGAAAAACGGAGCATGTCCGTTCACTATTCTGCTTTTTCTTGCGTTATTTGTATGTAGGAACGAATCTAACATACAATATACGACCATGGCAGGAAAGACAAAGGAAATGAGCCAGATCAAGCAACTACTTCTCCTTAAGAAGGAGGGAGTCTCCAACCGCAAGGCTGCCGCAATAGTCGTCATCAACAAGGAGACCGTGAACAATTACATAAAGAAGGCCCTTGCCGATGAACTCGGTATAGAAGGTCTTCTGGTGGGACAGGTGACAGGAGATTGTCCTGTTTTTGGAAGGAGAATACAGAATCTCTTTTTTTTCATCCTTTAATCGGTCAAGTACAGTGACTGTCCCTTGTCCCCATTATGAACGAAGAGCACAACAACGCCGGAGCGGCATCGGCACTCGTGGGTGCAATGATTTTCCTCTTCGGCGGTGTTGTGTCTCCTCTGGTGGGCATGGGCGACATTGTCGTCACCACGAGCATTATATTTGTCGTGTGTGCAGCGTTTTCGCTGCTGTTCGACAGGCTTTCGGGCAAAGGACGCAATCAGCGTAGTGGTTGTTAATTGTAGGGCACCACTACGGTCCAAATGTTCCAATCTATGGTGGTGGCCACTTCATATCCGCGATAATAACGGTTGGCTCCATAGTATGTGCCGTCGGAATATTTCATGTCCATGCCCCACGGGTCGTGCACTTCAAACCATAGCGTGCCATTCACCACGCGGTAGCCTTTGATGAGCAGATAGTGGCCTGAGCCGCCGGTATAGTAGCGGTTGGTATGATACTCTTTCTTCAGGGCCATCTGCTCTTTGATGTTGCCGTTGTTGAGGCACACGATGCAGAGGTTTCCTCCCTCAAGCAGGTTGCAGACGGTGTTGATGAAGCCGTCGTAGTTGGCTCCCCAGAAATTCCAATAGTAAACATTGTCGGCACCATTGCGCACGAGACAGTTGAAGACATCGCGCGGATACCACCATGTACTGCCGTCTATTTCGCTGTAAACAGCCGTGTTGCGCGCTTCCTCTACGCTGCCCTTGTAGTCGGGGAAACGCCACTTCAGGGCCATGACGGCACAGGTGGGGCCGCAGTTGACGTCGGAGTATTCGCCGGTATGCTGCTGCTGGACATAGAAGCCGTCGGGATTGGTGCCGTTGTTCGACCACCAGCGGGTGAGGAAATTGCCCATGCCGTAGCGTGCGGTGTAGTCGTTGTTGGTGACAATGACATGCCATCGCGACTTGACTGAATAGTCGGGTGTTGAAACGGTATAGAGCACTTCGTTGGAGAAGTCGAGGCTGTTGGCTCCGCTTTGCTGCACGACACGGTTGATTGACGCCTGCATTCCTTGCGACACGGTAAATTCGGGTACAAGGTTTTCGCCAGTGGTCACGTCGGACGGCAACTGCACGGTGATGGTGCGCGTGGCTACGTCGATAGTCGTCTTGGCGTTTTCGTAGCCTTTTATCTTATAGCTTGTGAAGTTGGTTTCGAGCAACGCCTGTTCGTCGTCGCCGCTTGAACATCCTGCGAGGCAAACGGCCAAGACCACCAACCACAAATATGTCTTGAAATTTTTCATAATGGTAATGTTTTTGTATTAATAGTGTCAGTCCTTGCTGTAGCCCTCGTTTTGGGCCATGTTTGGATTGAAGATGAATTCATTCCTCGATATGGGCAGCACGCACTTGTTGAAGTTCCAGTTGATTTCCTCCGGAGCGTTGGTAAGGTGCTTGCCTCCACGGCGCACGATGGTCTTGCCGTTGCGGAGCATGTCGAAGTAGCGGTGGCCTTCGCCTACAAGTTCCTTGGCACGCTCGAGCAACACACGGTCGAGGGTGAACTGTTCGGCGGTCACGTAGTTGTCGGGGTTGGCACGCTGTACGATGGCGTTGAGGTAGTCAAGGGCCTGTGGCTTGAGGTCGTCTCCTGCCTTCAGTCCCGCCTCAGCCGCAATGAGATAGACCTCGGAGAGGCGTATGACGGTATAGTTGTTGTCAAACGACGGCACGTCGTAGTATTTCTCGCCAGGATATTTCAGCAAGAGGTTGTAGTAGAGGTTGTCGCCGCTGTCCTGATAAGTGGCGATGAGCCGGTTGCGCACGTCACCGGCGTCGTTCTTCATCATTTGGGCAAAATCGTCGGTCAGGATGACGGCGGCATAGCCCCACCAGTGGAGCAAATATGAAAGGCCGTCGCGACCGGGATTGGCCGTCGAGGTATTGGCTATCTGGAACAGGGCCTCGGGACCGAACTTGCTGCCGTGGGCGAACATGTCAACATAGTCGGCATTGCCTACAAGATGGTACAATCCGGTCTTTTGCAGGTCGGCTATTAGCTGGTGGGCCGTTTCGAAAGCTTCGCGGTTTTTCTCGCAATACAGATACGTGCGGGCCAACAGTGCCCTGGCGGCAAAAGAGTTGAGATGTCCGTCGTTGCGTGTGCGGGAGAGCAGCGGTATGGCTTCCTGCAGGCGGCTGATGATGAAGTCGTAGCACTCGGCCACCGTGTTGCGGTCAACCTCTTCGCCATAGCCTATGGCCTTGTCGAGCAACGGCACGCCGGGCGAAGCGCCATTGTTTTTTGCATAGGGATAGCCATAGAGCCTTGTAAGGTCGAAATAGCTCAAGGCTATGGCTGCAAGGGCTTCGCCTTTATAGTTGGCGAGTTCCTCGGCGCTGGCGTCAACCTTACCTTCATCGATGGCCTTCACTATGTTGTAGGCGTTGCGTATGATGTAGTACGGACGGCCCCAGAGGCCTCCGTCGTTGGGCACGGCGGCCGAGTGGTCGAAGTAGTAGTAAGGGTATGACTGGCGTCCGCTTGACCAATAGGTGGGCTGCATGTTGTCGCCCTTTACATCGCCGTAGAGGAACATTGCGGCATTGTAATAATAGGTGGATGCCATGAGGGCATAGAGGCCGTTGACCGAGTTTCTCACGTCAGACAATTCGGTGATGGCCTTGTCGGTTGTTATCTGGTCGGAAGGCTCCCTGTCGAGGAAGTCGCTTCCGCATGACATCATGAGCAGAGCTGCAAGTAGTGTCAATAATATATTTGTCTTCATAAGCTGTCTGTTTTAAAATCCTATTTCCAAACCAAATGAATAAGTCTTGAGCGGTGGTATCTCAAATGCTACGGTTCCGCTCAATTCGGGGTCGTACTGGTCGTAGCTTGCCCACGTGAGCAGGTTGTTGCCTGAGAAGAACACTCGTGCGCTGCCCAAGCCGAGGCTCTTGACCCACGACGCGGGGGCGTTGACGCCGAGTATGAGGTTCTTCAGGCGGAGATGGTCGGTGCTGTGTATGCCTCGCGAGGAGTGCCACCAGCCTCCGTAGTTCTGTCCTGCCACATAGCGCGGAACGTCGGTCACGTCGCCCGGCTTCTGCCAACGGCGGCGCAGCTCGGTGCTCTTGGTTGCCGTTGACGAGTAGCCGTCGTCCTGCAAGGCCCACATGCCGGCATCGTAGGAATGGCCTCCGAGCGAATAGGTAAGGTTGAAGCTCAGGTCAACCCATTTGTAGCGGAACGTGTTGCCTATGCTTCCGCTGACGGTGGGATGGATGTTGTCGAGCGGCACCGACACGGCTTGGTTAGGGTCATAGACCAGCTCGCGCGAGCGCACTCCGTCCACTTCCTTGTTGGAATAGTAGTAGGGCAAGCCGTTTTCGGGGTCAACACCGGCATATTCGCGCAGGCAGATGGTGCCGAGCGAATAGCCTTCCTTGACGATGTAGTAGTTGTCGGAGAAATATTGTGGAACATCGGAGAGCTTCAGCACCTTGTTCTTGTTGTGCGACATGAGCAGCGACGATGTCCATGTGAAGTTCTTGTTGTCGATGTTGGTAGAACGTATCTCAAGCTCAAAACCCGTATTCCTCATCTTTCCGATGTTGTCGGTTATGGAGTTGAAGCCCGTAATCGGGTCAACCATTTTGCCCATGAGCAGGTCGCGAGTGGTGCGTGTGTACCAGTCGAAGGTGATGAAGACGCGATTGAAGAGGTACAAGTCGAAACCAATGTTGAGGGCATAGTTCTTTTCCCAGCTCAAGGTGCTGTTGCTCAACGCGCTCTCTACCATTGCGGGATTGTCTTTGTAGGAGTAGGTGATGTCGTAAAGGCCATAATAGGAATAGAGTGCCGACGGGATGTTGCCGTTGACGCCGTAGCTGACGCGGACCTTTCCGTCGGTCAGCCACGAATCGGCCTGCTTGAGGAAACCTTCCTGCGAAAAACGCCATGAGCCGGAGATGGCCCAGAAATTGTCCCAGCGATTGTCGGGATGGAGGCGTGAAGACCCGTCGCGGCGGAAGCTGAACGAGGCATAGTAGCGGTCGTTGTAGTCGTAGTTGGCGCGGAACACGTATGAAAGCATCGAGTCGCCGTTGTCGTAATGGTTGATGAGTACCGGTTGGCTTGCAGTGTTCAGTACAGGCTTCTTGTGGGTGGTATAGTCTTTTGCCTCACCGAGCATGAAAGTTCTGTCCCACTTCTTTATTTCGTAGGCGGCGAGGAGGTCGAGCGAATGGCCGCCGAAGTCGGCTATGTAGTTAAGGCGGGTGTGGCTGTTGAAGGTCATGTCTTCGGTGCCGAAGATGTCACCCTGACCGTTGGGGCTGCGGCCGTCGGAGCTGAGAGGCGAGAAGAACATGAACTCGTTGGTGTAGGTGTAGTCAACATTGAATATGGTCGAGAGGCGCAAGCCTTTAACGAAGGTGTAGCCCGCCTCTGCCGAGGCGAACGTGCGGGCAATGCGGCTCTTGTGGGTGTTGACTTCATTTTCCATCACGAGGTTCATGTTGTTCAGCTCCTGTATGTCGGTGTTGTACGACCCGTCTTCGTTGTAGATGGGGACGGAGGGATTAAGCACTGTCTTAAGGGCATACATGGGGTTGCTGTAGTAGTAGGCGCCGGGCAGAGGCTTCTCTTTGGTGAGCGAGAAGATGCCGTTCATGGCGAGGTCGAACTTCTTGTACTTGTTGTTGAAGCTGAAGTGGCCGCTGTAACGCTCAAAACCTGAATTGCGCGCAACGCTCTCCTGGTTGGTATAGTTGAGCGAACCTGCAAACCGCATGTTGTCGTTGCCACCCATGACCGAGAAGTCGTAGTTCTGCTGAAGAGCCTTGCGGAACAGGGCACTCTGCCAGTCGGCATAGCCGTTGACTGGGCGCGGGGCATAGCGGTCGATGACCTCTTCGGCATGTTCTTCAGCCCACTCCACCGTTTCGCCCCTGTCGATGTTGGCATTGGTGAGTCCTTCCAGTATAAGGTTGCGACGCTCCTCGCCATCCATTGTAGGGCGGAAGCGATAGGCAAAGTCGGAAATGCCGAAACTTGCCTTGAGGTTGTATGTCGTCTTGCCCGCAACGCCCTTCTTTGTCGTGATGAGTATGACGCCATTGGCTCCTCTCGCTCCGTAAAGCGACGACGAGGCGGCGTCTTTCAACACCGTGATGTTTTCGATGTCGGCAGGATTAAGCGTGTTGAGTATTCCAAGTCCGCTGGTGTTCATTGAGCTTGACGACATGTTGCCCGACATCACCGGCACGCCGTCAAGGACATACAAAGGTTCGTTGGAGGCTGAAAGCGAGCCTATGCCACGCACCCTCACCGACGACGTGGCTCCCGGGGTGCCGCTGGTGGTGCTGATGGAAACGCCCGAGAGATTGCCTTCCATCATCTGCGACACCGACACATTGGGTAGCTCACGCTGCTTGTCGGCATTGAGCGTGGAGGCCGAACCGGTGTAGGACGACTTTTTGATGTTGCCATAGCCTGTTACTACCACTTCGTTGAGCTGGGCAACATCGTCGGACATCTGCACTGTGGGCAACGTGGTGCGTCCGTCAACTGTGGCCTTGCGCGTTACGGCTTTCATGCCTACCAAGGTGAAACGCAACTCGTAGGTGCCCGACTGGGGCAACTGAAGCGTGTAGGCACCATTGATGTCGGTCAAGCAGCCTTTTTTGATTGACTTGACATAGACGCTGACACCAGGCAGCGGGTCGCCTTGGGCGTCGGTTACTACTCCCTTCACAAGAGGACCCGTTTGTTGGATCCCCTGCTCAGAAACACTAAACAAATCTCTTCTGCTGGCAAATACATCTTTTGGGCAGCATACTGAAGAAGCAATGAATAATAATAATAAGGTTCTTTTCATCGACGTTTAGTTTAATTATTGTTATTATTGACTAAATCTGCCGCTAAAATAGTAAAATTATTAGTATTAATCCACTTTTTCTGAAAATGTTAACCTTTATTTGCCATCAACATAGGATTGTTAACTTTTATTTGACTTACAAAAAGCCTTCACCCCCATGAAGCCGTCGGTAGCGGCACATGGGGGGTGAAGGCATGGGAAGACGGCTTCGAGGCCGTCTATTGCGTAAGCGCTATGCGGTAGCCGATGGACAGGGTTACCACGCTGTTGCGCATTTTTTCTATTTCCTTCGAGATGTTGTTAAGGCCGAAGTTATAACGCAGGTCGAGTATCACGTCATCCGACTCGTACGACAGGCTCAGCGGTATGCTTATGTCGCTGCGCTTGTAAGAGTCGGTGACGCTCTCGTGGTATTCAAAGAAGCGGTCGCCGCCTTCGGCCACTTCGGCGAGATTGCCCGTGGCGCGGTCGAAGCTGTAGTACCTCAGTATCTTGCCCGTCTGCTTGTCGGCGTCGCCCACCATGTAGCTGAAGTTTTCCTTGGCCGACAGCAGATGGCCGAACTGTATGCCGCTGCCTATCGAAATGCCTTTGGCCAAATAAACATGCAGCATGATGGGGCACTGAAGGTAGTGGAGGTCGGAGGTGAGACGCGAAAAGTCGGCAAAGCGCACCTCAGTGCCGCTCACACTGCCCTCCATGTGGAAGTCCTTGAACTTCGAGCCTTGCAGCGAATATTTCACGCCCGCCGTGAGGCTCAGCCGCGAGAGCGGCATGTATTCGAGGTCGAATCCGGCCTCTACTCCGGGTTTCCAGCGTCGGCCCACCGCACCTTTAGCGTCGGTGGTACCCAACATTATCTCGTCGTTGGTGAGCTGCGTGATGGAGAATCCCACACGCGGTATCAACGACAACTGCCCTACCCTTCCCTGGGCAAAGGCTCCCATCGACAGCAATGCCGCAATGGCCAAGAATGCATTTCTAAGGTTTGTCATACTACTTGCTTGCTTTCTTTCGTTCGTTATGGTCGAGTATTATCTTGCGCATGCGCATGCTCTTGGGCGTAACCTCCACCAGCTCGTCCTCCTTGATGTATTCGAGAGCCTCTTCGAGCGACAGGACCGTGCGCGGAATGATGCGCGCCTTGTCGTCGGAACCGCTGGCGCGGGTGTTGGTCAGCTGCTTGGCCTTGCACACGTTGATGACGAGGTCGTTGTCGTGGACATGCTCGCCCACCACTTCGCCCATATACACGTCTTCGCCCGGGTCGATGAAAAACTTGCCGCGGTCCTGCAGCTTGTCGATGGCGTAGGCGTAGGACGAACCTGTCTCAAGGGCTATCATCGAGCCGGCCACGCGGCGGGTGATGTCGCCCTTGTAAGGCTGGTATTCCTTAAATCGGTGGGCCATGATGGCCTCGCCCTGCGATGCCGTGAGTACATTGGTACGAAGGCCGATGATGCCACGCGAAGGCACGTCGAACTCAATGTTCACGCGGTCGGCCTGCGACTCCATCGAGGTCATCTCGCCCTTGCGGCGCGTCACCATGTCAATCATCTTCGAGGCAAACTCCTCAGGCACGTTGATGGTGAGCTCCTCGATAGGCTCGCACTTCTGTCCGTCGAGCACCTTATATATCACCTGCGGCTGACCCACCTGCAGCTCGTAGCCCTCGCGGCGCATGGTCTCGATCAGCACCGAGAGGTGCAGCACGCCACGTCCGCTCACAACCCACTTGTCGGTCGAGTCCTCAAACTGGGCCACGCGCAGGGCGAGGTTCTTCTCAAGCTCCTTCTGCAGTCGGTCGTTGATGTGGCGGCTGGTGACATACTTGCCTTCCTTGCCGAAGAAAGGCGAGTCGTTGATGGTGAAGAGCATCGACATGGTAGGCTCGTCGATGGCTATCGGAGGCAGAGGCTCGGGGTTTTCAAAGTCGCAGATGGTGTCGCCTATCTCAAACTTCTCAAGGCCGATGATAGCGCAGATGTCGCCGCTCTGCACCTCCTTCGTCTTCTTGTGGCCCATGCCCTCAAAGGTGTGCAGCTCCTTAATCCTGGTCTTCTCCAACGAGCCGTCGCGGTGTGATATGCAGATGTTCATGCCCTCGGCCAGTGTGCCTCGGTGTACACGTCCCACGGCAATGCGGCCTGTGTAGCTCGAATAGTCGAGCGAGGTGATGAGCATCTGCGGCGTGCCTTCAATAACCTTCGGCGCAGGTATCACCTCCACGATTTTGTCGAGCAGATAGTGTATGTTGTCGGTGGGCGTGCTGTAGTCTTCGCTCATCCAGCCGTTCTTTGCCGAGCCATACACCACGGGGAAGTCGAGTTGGTCTTCGGTGGCGTTGAGCGAGAACATGAGGTCGAACACCATCTCATACACTTCCTCCGGGCGGCAGTTGGGCTTATCGACCTTGTTGACCACCACAATGGGCTTCAGTCCTATCTGGAGTGCCTTCTGCAGCACGAATCGCGTTTGTGGCATGGGACCCTCGAATGCATCTACGAGCAGCAGGCATCCGTCGGCCATGTTGAGCACGCGCTCAACCTCACCGCCAAAGTCGCTGTGTCCCGGAGTGTCGATGATGTTTATTTTTGTTCCTTTCCAATTGATTGAAACGTTTTTTGAAAGGATTGTAATGCCGCGTTCACGTTCCAAGTCGTTGCTGTCCAATACTTGTCCGCTGAGGTCCTGACCCTCGCGAAACAGGTTGCCCGCCAGCATCATCTTATCGACCAGGGTCGTCTTGCCATGATCGACGTGGGCTATAATTGCTATGTTCCTAATGTCTTGCATCTTTTTTCCTTTAACTTCCCCATTCCCTAAACTTCAATTAATAATAATCCCGCAAGCCGAGTGGTCTGCGGGATTATGTTCTTTTCGGCTCCAAAAAAAATTATTTACGGAGACCAAGAGCCTTAACGATGGCACGATAGCGAGTTACGTCGCGGTCGTAGAGGTAGTTGAGAAGCGCGCGGCGCTTGCCTACCAGCTGTGTAAGGGCTCTTGCAGTAGTATAATCTTTACGGTTCTTCTTAAGATGTTCCGTCAAGTGGGAAATACGGTATGAGAACAATGCTATCTGGCTCTCAGCAGAACCAGTATCAGTGTTAGACTTTCCGTACTGTCCAAAGATCTCTTGT